>JACPIQ010000056.1 GCA_016188005.1 Candidatus Rokuibacteriota bacterium
CCCGAGCCAGCGCGGCGGCTGGCGGTGGGCTTTGACTTGCTCCCGACTCCGTAGTAACTACGCTCCTCGGGCGAGAATCGCGCGTGATTTCAGCCCGTTTCCCGAAGCGCCCACCAGCTCCGGGGTAAACTCACGCTAGGCATCCGCGTCGCCGACGGCGGCCTGGAGCTACCGGTTCAGCAGGGCGTGGAGCTGCCGGGCGAAGGCCGGGCCGGCCCCGGCCTCCTCGTGCTTGAAGTAGACGAAAGCGTCACGCCAGCCCGTCCCGAGCCTCGTGATGGTCCGGCCCCACTCCTCGAGGTCCTTCGCCGTATACCCTTCGTCGCGCAGCCTGAAGTAGCCCCAGTCAGCCGTGGCGACCAGTGGGGTCGTCCCCTTCTCCGTATCCGCCACGCAGAGTGCCGCGTCCCTTGCCCGGAGGCGCTCGTACACATCGTCGGCGAACCAGCTCGGGTGGCGGAACTCGAAGCTGCAGCGGAGCCCCGGCGGGATCTGCGCCAGCAGGGCGCTCAGCCGCTCCCGGTCCTTCTTGAAGGTGGGCGGTAGCTGGAACAGCACGGGACCCAGCTTCGGGCCGAGCTGCGAGGCCGTATCGAGGAAGTACCGGAGCGGCTCGTCCACGTCCTCGAGGCGGGCGTCGTGGGTGATGCGCCGGGGCGCCTTGAGAGCGAAGCAGAAGCCGGCGGGGGTCTCGGCATTCCACCCGGCGACGGTCTTGGCGCTGGGCATCCGGTAGAAGGTGTAGTTGATCTCCACGGTCGAGAAGCGCCCGGCGTAGTAGGACAGCATCTCGCCGGCCGGGAGCTTCTCCGGGTAGAAGCTCCCGCGCCACTCGGGGTAGTTGTAGCCGGACGTCCCTATGCGGATGGCCATCGGATCATTCCCCGGGCTCGATGATGCCCGGAGAGCGCGGATCGAAGATCCGCGACGGTCGAGTCCTCCCTATAGATACTGGCCGCCCGGGGTGCGCCCCTCCGGCTCCCCGGTGGACGGCTCCAGCTTCCCGCCCGGCAGCGCCTGGCGCCGCAGCTCCTCGATCTGGTTCTGAGCCTGCATGTGCTGGGCCCACAGGGCGGCCTGGATGCCGTGCAACAGGCCCTCGAGCCAGCCGACCAGCTGGGCCTGCGCCACACGGATCTCGGACTCGGACGGCGTTTGCTCGAGCGGGATCGCCAGCGTCTCCAGCTCACGCTGCAGGTTTTCCGACAGCGCGTCCTTGAGCTCGGTCAGCGAGAGCTCGTAGATCTCGCGCATGCGCTTTTTCCCGGAGTCGTCGAGGGGCGCCTGCCGAACCTCGTCCAGGAGACCCCGGACCATGGTGGTGATCCGCAGCAGCTTGGCCGGCTGCTGGATGAACTCGTTCCGGTCCGGCTCCTGGGGCTGTGTGCTGTCGTCCATGGCACCCTCCATCGCAGGGATGATAGGCGTGCGGTGCAGCCTGGTCAACGGGAGACCGAAGGCTCACGGGCTGGCGCCGGGAGGCGTGTAAGTCTTTCGTCCGGGGCCGGGCAGTTATTTCCCGCCATCCGAAGTCCCGTGCGCGTCCCCACACGAGGTCCGAACCTGATACCCATCACGGCAGGCAGTTAGATCACGCCAGGGGCGCGTGGCATGCGCAATGCTGACTCCCTCCTCAAGAGCCCGGGCAGGCTCGGCCGGGCCGGAGGAGAAAATGCGAACCCTGCTAGGCATGCTACCGGCCGTGCTGCTCGTGCTGTTGATGGCCGCGCCCGTGGGCGCGACCGTCGTCGTGATCGAGACCGCCGCAGCCCTGGAGGATCTCTCGGAGCAGTCGGTGGGCTCGGCGATCACCCGCGCCGTCGAGGCTTCGATCGGCCGCGCGGCGGCCATGGGCCTCTCCAAGATCTGGCTGGATCAGGCCTTCCTGCTCACCGACCGCGTCGTGGTGCGAATGGTCGCGACCGATGAGGACGCCGACGCCGACGAGGCGGCCGGCACCGCCGAGGCGGTCCCCGGCATGGTGGTGCCGGAGCCCGGATGGCTCGAGCGCGCGGCGCAGCCCCCGCAAAGACTCTGACGCTGCGCTGCCTGGGCTGCGTCAAGTGCGGACAGACGTGCTCCCCGCTCAGCGCGGCCTCCCGCGACTGAGCGGGGTCACCATCGAGATGCGCGCCGCCGGAGATCACCTGCAGGTCAAGCTCCGCCCGTGATCCGATTCCCGGCGAAGCGGCGCGCGCGCCAGCGATGTGCCCGGGATCTGCTGCCCCCGGCTTCCCTGCCCGCTCATGGGTTTCGAGTTCCCAGGTTCACATACTGTCGGTATCCTGGTACCCAGGTGCAGGCCGACCCGCCGGCCCGCCTCGGGCCGGGGCGCACCCAAGGGATGCCACCCCTCGAGGCGGGGCCTGGACTGGTGTCGGGGCCAGCGGGTCTGCCGATCCTTCTGGCTCCCCTGCGACGTGCCGACGGGCGGGATGGGGTTGAAGGAGGCATGGTCATGGCTGAGATGTGGAGCGATCTGGTCTGGGCAGCTCTGCGGGACTTCAACGCGCGGCTGGCGGCGGTGCTCCCGAGCGTCCTCGCCATGCTGACCCTGGCGGCCGTCGGGCTCATCCTCGCCTGGGTCGCCGCGCGGCTGCTGAGACGGCTGGCCCGGGCGGTCGCCTTCGACCATCGCGCCGAGACGTGGGGGCTCGTGGCCGCCCTCGCGCGCGCCGGACTGCGCCGGCCGCCTTCCCAGCTGCTCTCGCTGATGGCGTTCTGGGGCATCTTCGTCCTCTCCCTGACCCTGGCAGTAGACGCTCTCGCCATCCCGGGCGTCGGCCGGGTCACGGACTTCGTCTTCGCGTGGGTCCCCAGGGCCCTGGGCGCCGTCCTGATCTTCCTGGTCGGCTGGCTCGTGGCGAACTTCCTCGGCGAGGGCGTGCTGATCACCGCCGTCAACGCCGGGGTGCCGGAGGCCAGGCTGCTGGCCCGGGCGGTGCGCTGGGGCATCCTCCTCTTCGCGAGCGCCACGGCGGTCACCCACCTCGGCATCGGCAAGGAAATGGTGCTGGTCGCCTTCGGCATCACCTTCGGCGGGCTGATCCTGGCCCTGGCATTGGCCTTCGGCCTCGGGGGGCGGGCGCTGGCTCGGCAGATCCTGGAGCGCCGGCTCCGGCACGAGCCGCACCCGAGCGAGACGCTCACGCATCTGTGAGGGCCCGGCCGGGTGGACCGGCGACAGCGGCCCGGGACCCGGTGGCGCCATGGTGACGACAGCCTCATGAGCGACGTCGACGCCCTCCTCCAGGAGATCGTGGAGGCGCTCGCGCGTCCGCGGCGCGCGACCTACCGGCTCCAGCTCGGCCCGACGCTTTCCTTCGAGGACGTCGGGGCGCTAGCGCCATACCTGTCCTCGCTGGGCGTGAGCGAGGCCTACCTCTCCCCCTGCTTCAGATGCGGATCGGGCAGCTCTCACGGGTACGACATCACCGACCACAACGCGTTCAACCCCGAGATCGGGACCGAGGCCACCTTCGATCAGATGGCCCGGACCCTGGCGAAGCACGGGATCGGCGTCATCCTGGACGTCGTCCCGAACCATATGGGCATCTCCGGCGACGCCAATCCCTGGTGGCTCGACGTGCTGGAGAACGGCCCCGCCTCCCCCTACGCGCGGTTCTTCGACATCGACTGGGCGCCGGTGAAGCCGGAGCTGCGCAACAAGGTCCTGC
Source organism: Candidatus Rokuibacteriota bacterium (assembly GCA_016188005.1). Lineage (NCBI taxonomy): Bacteria > Candidatus Rokuibacteriota > Candidatus Rokuibacteriota bacterium. Next base: position 3,678 of record JACPIQ010000056.1, read on the forward strand.
TGCCGGTGCTGCCGGACCAGTACGGGCGCGTCCTCGAGTCCCAGCAGCTCCAGCTCGAGTTTTCCGAGGGCGCCTTCTTCGTGCGCTACGCCGGGTCGCGCCTGCCCGTGGCGCCGGACTCCTACGCGCAGGTGCTGACCCACCGCGCGGAAGCGCTCGGCGCACGCCTCGGTCCCGAGCACCCACAGCTGCGGCAGTTCCAGAGCATCCTCACTGCTCTGGACCATCTCCCGCCGCAGACGGAAGTCGATCCGGCGCGCCTGGAGGAGCGGCTCCGGGAGAAGGAGATCGTCAAGCAGCGGCTGGCGGCGCTCGTCAAGGAATCCCCCGAGATCCACGAGTTCATCGACGACAACGTCCGGCGCTTCAACGGGACACCGGGAGACCCGGCGAGCTTCGACCTCCTGGAACGGCTGCTCGCGGGGCAGGCCTACCGGCTGGCCGACTGGCGGGTGGCCGGCGACGAGGTCAACTACCGGCGCTTCTTCGACGTGAACCATCTCGCCGCCATCCGGACGGAGCTCCCCGAGGTCTTCGACGCCATCCACAAGCTGATCCTCCGGCTGGTGGGCGAAGGCACGGTGACCGGCCTCAGGGTGGACCACCCGGACGGGCTCCACGCCCCGGGCGAGTACTTCCGCCGGCTGCAGGAAGGCGCGGTGGTTCACACCGCCCGCCGCCTGGCTCCGGACGTGGTCGGCGAGGGCACGGAGGTGCTGCTGGCGCGGTACCGGGAGCTGGCGAGACCGGACCCGGCCACCGCCCTGGCCCGCCCGCTCTGGGTCGTCGCCGAGAAGATCCGCATGGCCGACGAGGGCCTGCCCGAGTGGTGGCGCCTCGCGGGCACCACGGGGTACGACTTCCTCGCGTCGGTCAACGGGTTGTTCGTGGACCGGGGCAACTCGCGCCAGATGACGGCGCTCTATGCGCGGGTCGCCGGGAGCGCGCCGCCCATGGCCGATGTCGTCCACTCCGCCAAGCGGCTGATCATGCAGCTCTCCATGGCGAGCGAGGTGAACCGCCTCGGACACCAGCTCGACCGGCTCTCCGAGACCAACCGGCACACCCGGGACTTCACGCTGCACAGCCTGATCCGGGCGGTGCGCGAGGTCATCGCCTGCTTCCCCGTGTACCGGACGTACATCGGCGACGAGGGGCTCGAGGTGAGCGCGCGCGACCGCGCCTTCGTCGAGCGCGCCGTGGCGGACGCCAAGCGGCGCAACCCCACCGTGAACGTGTCCATCTTCGACTTCATCCGCGACACCCTGCTGCTGCGCAACCCCCCGGACGCCGGCGAAGAGGATCGGACGAGGCGGCGTCACTTCGTGATGCGGTTCCAGCAGACCAGCGGGCCCGTGACGGCCAAGGGGATCGAGGACACGGCGTTCTACGTCTACAACCGCCTCGTCTCGCTGAACGAGGTGGGCGGTGACCCGGGGCGGTTCGGCGAGCCGGTCGTGGCGTTCCACGAGAAGAACGCGAAGCGCCTGGCGCGCTGGCCCCAGTCGCTCCTGTGCACCTCGACGCACGACACCAAGCGGGGCGAGGACGTCCGCGCGCGCATCAACGTGCTGTCGGAGATCCCCGTCGAGTGGGCCGCGTGCGTCCGCCGCTGGCGGGTCATCGCGCGGCGGTGGAAGCGGGAGGTGGACGGGCAGGCGGCGCCCGACCGCAACGACGAGTACCTCCTGTACCAGACGCTCGTCGGCGCGTGGCCGGTGGAGCCGCACGCGGACCTCCAGGCGTTCACCGCCCGGATCTGCGCGTACATGGAGAAGGCCGCCAAGGAGGCCAAGCGCAAGACGAGCTGGACCAATCCAAGCCCGGCGTACGATGCGGCGCTGCGGGACTTCGTCACGGGGCTCCTGGCGGCCGGCGGGCCTTTCCTCGCCAGCCTCCTGCCGTTCCAGCGACGGGTCGCCCTCTATGGGGCCGGCAACTCCCTCGCCCAGACCCTGCTCAAGCTCGGCGCGCCCGGGGTGCCGGACTTCTATCAGGGCTCCGAGCTCTGGGACCTCTCGCTGGTGGACCCCGACAACCGGCGTCCCGTGGACTTCGCCCGGCGCCGGACGCTGCTGGCCTCCCTCGGCGCCCTCCTCGAGGCGCGCAGCGGCGATCTGGCAGCGCTGTGCGCCGAGCTCCTCGAGAGCTGGGCCGACGGGCGGCTGAAGCTCTACCTGATCCAGCGCGGGCTGGCATTGAGACAGGAACGCCCACGCCTCTTCGAGACCGGCGCCTACCGGCCGCTGGAGGCCGGCGGCGCGCGCGCCGAGCACCTGGTCGGCTTCGCGCGCGTGGGTGCCGGCGGCGCGGTGGTCGTGGCAGTGCCGAGGCTCATGGCGCGGCTGACCGGCTTCTCGGGCGCGCTCCCGCTCGGCGCGGATGCGTGGGGCGACACCTGGCTATCGCTCGGAAGCGAGCACCTGGCAGGGCGCTACCGCGACCGGCTCACGGGCCGGGCGCTCGACACCGACCGTCGCGACGGCGTGCCGACGCTGCCGGCGAGCACGGTCTTCGCCGGCTTCCCGGTGGCGCTGCTCGAGCAGGAGGCGGCGACCCCGTGAGCCTTGCGGTCCGGAGCATCCACCGCATGCCGTTCGGCGCCGAGGTCCAGGGCGACGCCACCCGGTTCCGGCTCTGGGCGCCCGGCGCGCGCAGCGTGGAGCTGTGGCTGGAGGACGAGAAGCGGGCGCTGGCCATGCCGCGCGATCCCGAGGGCTGGGCGGAGCTGACCGTGCGGGAGACCCCGGCCGGCACGCGGTACCGCTTCCGGATCGACGGCGAGCTCCTCGTGCCGGATCCGGCCTCCCGCTGCCAGCCCGACGGCGTGCACGGACCGAGCGAGGTCGTGGACCCGTTCGCCTACCGCTGGTCCGATACCGGCTGGGACGGCATTCCCGCCGAGCGGCTGATCTTCTACGAGGTCCACGTGGGCGCCTTCACCCGTGGGGGGAGCTTCGCCGCGCTCGCGGAGCGTCTCGACCACCTGGCCTCCCTCGGGGTCACCGCCCTCGAGCTGATGCCCGTGGGCGAGTTCCCCGGTCGCCGGGGATGGGGCTATGACGGCGTCCTCCCCTTCGCCCCCGAGGCCCGCTACGGGCGGCCCGACGAGCTCAAGGCGCTCGTCGACGCTGCCCACGCGCGCGGCCTCGCCGTGGTCCTGGACGTCGTCTACAACCACTTCGGGCCCGAGGGGAACTACCTGCACCCCTACGCGCCCGCCTTCTTCAATCCGCGCCACCGGACACCCTGGGGCGACGCGATCAATTTCGATGGCGCGGGCTCGGCGGTCGTGCGGGCCTTCGTGGTGCACAACGCCGTCCACTGGCTCGAGGAGTACCACATGGACGGGCTGCGCCTGGACGCCGTCCACGCCATCGGCGACGACTCACCCTCCCACGTCCTCGTGGAGCTGGCCCGGGCCGTGGCCGAAGGTCCCGGCAGCGAGCGGCGCATCCACCTGGTGCTCGAGAACGACGGCAACGAGGCCCGCTACCTCGCCCGGCACGGCGCCCGGCCGCTCTACCAGGCCCAGTGGAACGACGACCTGCACCACGCCCTGCACGTCCTGCTGACGGGGGAGCGGGGCGGCTACTACGCCGACTACCAGCCCGCCCAGTCGGCGCTCGGCCGCGCTCTCACGGAGGGCTTCGTCTACCAGGGCGACCACTCGGGCTACCGTGGGCGGCGGCGCGGGGAGCCGAGCCGGGATCTGCCGCCCACCGCCTTCGTCGGCTTTCTCCAGAACCACGACCAGGTGGGCAACCGCGCCTTCGGCGAGCGCGTCACGGCGCTCGCGCCGCCCGAGGCCGTACGGGCGGCCACGGCCGTGCTCCTCCTCGCGCCGGAACTCCCGCTCCTCTTCATGGGGCAGGAGTGGGGAGCCGTCCAGCCCTTCCTCTTCTTCAGCGACCTGGGCCCCGATCTCGGCCCGGCCGTCGCCCACGGGCGGCGGCGGGAGTTCGCCCGCTTCCCCGAGTTCGCCGACCCCGTGGCTCGCGAGCGCATCCCCGATCCCCAGGCCCCGGAGACCTTCGAGCGGTCGGTGCTCGACTGGAGCGCCGCTGACCGACCGGAGGGCCGCGACTGGCTCGACTTCCATCGCGCCTTGCTCCGCATCCGGCACGCTGAGATCGCCCCGCTGCTCACGGGAGAGCCGGTGCCGCGGACGGGCTGGAGCAGGCTCGGGAAGGCGGGCGTCGAGATCGAGTGGGCCTTTGACGGCCGGAGGGTGCTGCGGCTGATCGTCAACCTCGGCCCGGAGCCCGTCCCTCACCCGGGCCCGCCGCCGGAGTGGGGACGCCAGCTCTACGCGCTCGGCCTGGGTGCCCCGGGGGTGCCGGAGCTCCCGCCCTGGGGCGTGGGCTGGTATCTCGCGGAGCGGGAGCGATGAGCCTCGATCGCCTCCTGGTAGACGCCGAGGGTCAGCCCGGCGATGCGCGCCCAGCTGAAATGCTCCTCGACGCGGCGGCGGCCGGCGCGCCCGAAGGCGGCGGCGCGCCCGGGATCGCCGAGCACGGCGTTGACGGCGGTCGCCAGCGCCACGGGGTCCGCGGGGGGCACGAGCCACCCGGTCTCGTCGTGGACGACGACCTCGCGGATGCCCCCGACCCTCGTGGCGACGACCGGGGCGGCGCAGGCCATCGCCTCCAGGTTGATCAGCCCGAACGGCTCGTAGACCGACGGACAGACGAAGACCGCGGCGTGGCTGTAGAGCTGCACCAGCTCCTCCCGCGGGAGCATGGCGTTGACCCAGCGCACCCGAGGGTGACCCGCCACGGCGGTACGCAGCCGCGACTCCAGCTCCGCGGTGTCCGGGGTGGCGGCGCAGAGGACGAGCTGGACCTCCACGGGGAGCCTCGTCGCGGCCTCGAGGAGATGGAAGATCCCCTTCTGCTCGCTGATGCGCCCCACGAACAGGACGTAGGGGGGGCGGACGCCGTGGTGGGCCAGCGCCTCGCGGCGGTCAGTGCGGCGGAAGGCCGTGGCATCGACCCCGTTGTGAATGACCCGGACGCGCTCCGCGTCCACAGAGAAATGGGCGAGGACATCCTCCCGCATCCCGGCCGAGACGGCGATCACGCGCTCGGCCTGCTCCACGGCCCCACGCTCGGCCCAGCTCGACAGCGCGTATCCGGGCCCGAGCTGCTCCTCCTTCCAGGGCCGGAGGGGCTCGAGGCTGTGGAGCGTGACCACCAGCGGGATGTCGAACAGCGCGCGGACGAGCAGGCCGCCCAGTGCCACGTACCAGGTATGCGAGTGCACGACGTCCGCGACGACCGGGTCGCACGCCATGGCCAGGTTCACCGAGAGGGCCTGGAGCGCCGGCGCGTGCCGGGCCTCGGCGGTCCCGGCCAGCCGCTCCCACGGAGCATAGCCGCGAACGCGGAGCGCGGGCTCGTCGCGATCGGCCTCGCCGAAGCAGCGCACCTCGACCGTGGCCCGGCCGGCCAGCGCCCGGGTCAGGTGGTCGACGACCACCCCGGCGCCACCGTAGACGTGAGGCGGGTACTCCCGCGTGAGCATCAGGATCTTCACGGCTCCGCTCCCGTCAAGGGTACTGTATCCGAGGGGGACCCCCGCCATGGCCGCTGCTGAGTCGTTCGTGTTCCAGGGGTGCGTCCAGGTCTGCGAGCTCGTCTCCTGCGACGCGCACGACCTGCGCGAGCTCCTGGAGCAGATCCGGCGCGTGCCGGCCGAGTCCATCTTCTGTCACACGTCCGTCCTGCTGGTGCACCGTCCCCCGCTGCTGGACGCCTACCCCAACGACTTCGCGCTGTGGACGGACGTCGAGCTCCGCGATCGGCGGCTCACCGAGCGTCTCGCCGCCATCGATCCATTCCAGCTCGGATCCATCGAGGCCGTGCGGGCCGAGCTGGTCTCGACGATCGAGCACCATCTGCAGCAGCTGCCGGCGGCGCCGCCCCGAGCGGGACAGCCGTTCCAGTTCCTACAGTACCACCTCGTGCCGGTCCCCACCGGGCACCAGGCCCGGACCCTCCGGGAGTTCCGGGATGCCCTGGCCGAGGTGGACGTGAGCGCCCTCTTCTTCCACACCGTCGAGGCGCGCTACCGGCTCGGTCGCGGCCGGGGCGACTTCGCCGAGTGGATCGACACCGCGCTCGGGCGGCACGAGCTGGCCGAGCGTCTGGGCCACATCGATCCCTACGCGGGCACGCTGGAGCGGGTCCGGGAGCGGCATCTCATCGCGCTGAACCGGGCCCTGGAGGAGGGGGACCAATAGTGCCGAACGGGCTCGCCGTCAAGCTGGACGACTACCGGGCGGTGGCCCCGCGCGGCTCCGTGGACTTCCTGCTGCGCATCGCCGAGCGGCTGCGAGGGCGCCGTCTGGTCGAGGTGAGCGAGTCCCGGTACGGCGGCGGCGCCGTCGAGATGCTGAAGCGGCTCGTCCCGATCCTCAACGACCTGGGCATCGAGACGAGCTGGGAGGTGGTCATCGGCACCGCCGACTTCGACGCCACCGTCCGCGCCGTCGCCAAGGGCCTCGCGGGCATCGAACAGGTGGTCACCGAGGCGATGCTCGAGCGCCTCCACGCCACGTGCGCCGGCAATGCGCGGCGCCTCCCGCTCGACGCCGATCTCGTGATGGTCCACGACACGGCGGCGCTGCTGCTCGTGGAGGGACGGCCGGCGGCCGGGCGCTGGGTGTGGCGCTACCACGGCGACCTCTCGTCGCCGCAGCCACAGCTGTGGAACGCCCTGCGGCCGGTCGTCGAGAAGTACGACGCCGTGGTCTTCTCCATCGCGAAGTTCGCCGCACCGCTGACCACGCGGCGCTTCCTCATCGCGCCCTCGATCGACCCGCTCTCCGAGCGCAACCGCGAGATGTCGCGCGCCGAGCAGGGCCGGCACCTGGAGCGGCTCGGTGTCCGTGCGGACAAGCCGATCCTCCTGCAGGTGGGCCCCTTCGAGCGCCTCCAGGATCCGCTCGGGGTGGTGAACGCGTACCGCCTCGTGCAGAAGCACCACGACGTGCGGCTGGTGCTCGCCGGCCCGGCGCCGGGGCCGGGAGGCGTGCTGGCGGAGGCGCAGGAGGCGGCGAGCCAGGACCCCGACATCACGGTGGTCGTCCTGCCCCCGGACCCGCAGCAGGAGCTCAACGCGCTCGAGCGGGCCGCGACGATCGTGCTGCAGAAGCCGCTCATGACGGACTTCGGCGCCGACGTGGCGGCCGCCATGTGGAAAGGCAAGCCGGTCGTCGGCAGCCTGGCCGGCGGCATCCCCTCCCAGATCGTGTCCCGGGTCACGGGATATACGGTGGAGACCGTCGAAGGCGCGGCGTTCCGCATCCGACACCTGCTGAACAACCCGGAGATGATCGGCCGCATGGGAGCGGCCGGCCGCGAGTACGTGCGGCGCAACTTTCTCATCACGCGACACCTGGGCGACTACCTGGCGCTGCTCGCCCACCTGTCCGCCTGAGGGGCGCCGCAGGCCATGGAGCGCACGCTGCTGACGGAGGAGGCGCAAGCCGAGATCGAGCGCATCGGCTCGGCGGACCTCGTGATCGGCGTGCCGACGACGGCGGCGACTCCGGGCCTCGCTGGCGTGGCCGCCGCCGTGCGCGCCGGGCTGGAGGCGCACTTCTCCGGCCATTCGTCCGCCGTCATCCACGTCGACCAGGCGCCCTCCGAGGAGGCGGGAGCGCTCCTCGCCCAGGGGCTCGGGGACGTGCCGGTCGTCCGGGCCCGCCCCGCCCACCCGAGCGCGGGCCCGCCGCTCCAGCTCGGGCGGGACGAGGCCGTCCGCACCACCCTCGCCGCCGCGCGCGCGCTGGGCGCACGGAGCATCGTCCTGCTCAACGCCGAGATCGTCGGCCTCACCGCCGACTGGGTGCGCGGCCTGGCCGGCCCCGTGCTGAAGGACGACTACGGGATGGTGCTGCCGGTCTACCAGGCGAGCCGCTACGAGGGGACGCTGACCCACGCCCTGGTGGTCCCCCTGACGCGGGCGCTGTTCGGGAAGCGACTCGCCCGGCCGCTGGCGGAGGAGTTCGGCTGCTCGGCGATCGCGGTCGCCGGCTTCCTGGAGCAGGACGTCTGGGAGACCGACCTCGCCCGCAACGGCATCGAGTTCTGGCTGCCGGCCGCGGCCGTCGCGCAGGAGCTCACGATCGGCGAGGCCACGCTCGGCCCCCGGCGCATCCCCGCCCCGGCGCGGCCGGCGCCGCTCGGCGCCATCGTGGGGCGCACGGCCGGGTCCCTGTTCGCCATCGCCGAGCGGTACGAGACCCTCTGGCTCGAGCGGCACGGCTCCGAAGCGGTCCCGTGCTTCGGGCCGCGCCCCGAGCCACAGCTCGACACCGCCCCCGACCCGGAACGGATGCTGGTCGGCTTTCGCCAGGGCGTGCGTGACCTCTTCCCGGTATGGGAACGCATCCTGGCCCCGGAGAACCTGAGCGAGGTGCTGGCGCTCAGCGACGCCGCGGTCGATGAGTTCCGCTTCTCCGACCGGCTCTGGGCTGGTGTCGTGTACGATTTCCTGCTGGCCTATCGGGCACGCGTCGTCTACCGGAGCCACGTCGCCCAGTCCCTCGCGCCGCTCTACCTGGGCCGCGTGGCCGCGGTGATCTTCGAGACCCTGAACCGGCCGCCCTCCGCCGTGACCGAGGTGACCGAGCGCCTCTGCCGCGAGTTCGAGGAGCGCAAGCCGTACCTGGTGGACCGCTGGCGATGATCCCGCCGCCCCCGAGGAGAGAACGGGAGGGCTCCATCGTGATCGAGCACGTACAACCGGCCGTGGACGACGGCCGGTACCCGTGCAAGCGCGAGGTCGGGGATCACCTGGAGGTCTCGGCCGACATCTTCAAGGAAGGGCACGACGTCCTCGAGGCGGTGGTCCTCTACCGGAGCAGCGAGGAGCCGGGCTGGAGCGAGGTGCCCATGCGCCCGCTCGACAACGACCGCTGGAGCGGGCACTTCCCGCTCGAGCGGAACACGCGCTACCTCTTCACGGTCGAGGCGTGGACGGACGTCTTCGGCTCGTGGGTGGAGGAGATGGGGCGCCGCCTCGCCGGCGGGCAGACCGATCTCGGGAGCGAGCTGCTGGAGGGGCGAGAGCTCATGCGCCAGGCGGCGGCCCGGGCGCCGGCGGCGGACGCGGCACCGCTACGCCTGGCGCTGGAGCGGTACGACACCCTCGCCGCGCAGGCGGAGCGCCTCGACCTGCTCCTCGACCCGGGTCTCCGCCGGGCCGTCTCCCGGGCCCAGGCGCGGAAGGACCGGACCCGCCACGACCGCGCGCTCGAGGTGGTCGTGGACCGGGTGCGCGCGCGCTGGGGCGCCTGGTACGAGCTGTTTCCGCGCTCGCAGGGGACCATCCCCGGGCGGCACGGCACCTTCGACGACTGCGTCCAACGGCTGCCCGACATCCAGCGCATGGGCTTCGACGTCGTGTACCTGACGCCGATCCACCCGATCGGGCGCACCCACCGGAAGGGCCGGAACAACAGCCTCGTGGCGGACCCCGCCGACCCGGGCAGCCCGTGGGCCATCGGCGGACCCGAGGGCGGGCACACGGCAGTCCACAAGGAGCTGGGCACCCTCGACGACTTCCGCCGCTTCCTCAAGGCCGCGCGGGGGCTCGGGATCGAGATCGCCATGGACTTCGCCATCCAGTGCTCACCCGACCACCCGTGGGTGCAGGAGCATCCGGAGTGGTTCTACCAGCGGCCGGATGGCACGATCAAGCACGCGGAAAACCCCCCGAAGAAATACCAGGACATCTACCCGGTCAATTTCTCGTGCGAGGCGTGGGAATCCCTCTGGGAGGAGCTGCGGCGCGTGGTCCTGTGCTGGGTGGAGCAAGGCGTCCGCATCTTCCGCGTGGACAACCCGCACACCAAGCCGCTGGACTTCTGGCGATGGCTGATCCGCGAGGTCCAGGACCGCCACCCCGACGTCGTCTTCCTGGCCGAGGCGTTCACCCGGCCCAAGGTCATGAAGGCCCTCGGCAAGGCCGGGTTCACCCAATCCTACACCTTCTTCACCTGGCGCAACTTCAAGGAGGAGCTCGCCGAGTACTTCGAGGAGCTCACCCGGTCGGAGATGGCGGAGTACTTCCGCGGCAATCTCTTCTGCAACACCCCCGACATCCTGCCCGAGATCCTGCAGCGCGGGGGGCCCCCCGCCTTCAAGATGCGGGCGGCGCTCGCCGCGACCCTCTCGCCGCTCTGGGGCATCTACAGCGGATACGAGCTCTGCGAGGCCGCGGCCGTGCCCGGGACCGAGGAGTACCTCGACTCGGAGAAGTACGAGATCCGCGTGCGGGACTGGGACCGGCCGGGCCACATCAAGGACTACATCGCCCAGCTCAACCGGATCCGCCGGGAGAACCCGGCGCTCCACGGGGACCGTAACCTGCGCTTCTACGAGGCCGACAGCCCGCACATCCTCTTCTACGGCAAGATGACCGAGACGCGGGATAATGTGGTCCTGGTGGCCGTGAACCTGGATCCCTTCGCCGCCCACGAGGCGACACTGCACCTGCCGCTGGATGACCTGGGCTTCGCGCCCGAGGAGACCTACGAGCTCCACGACCTCCTCTCGGACAGCCGCCAGCTCTGCCGCGGGCCGCGACAGACCGTGACCCTGGATCCCCGGGTGTCCCCCGCCCGCGTCTACCGGCTGGAGCGGTGGCGGCGGCGCGAGCGCGACTTCCAGTACTTCTACTAGCGCGCCATGACGGTCGGCGACGGGCTCTGGCACAAGGACGCGGTCTTCTACGAGGTGCACGTCCGCGCCTTCAAGGACGGCAACGACGACGGCATCGGCGACTTCGTCGGCCTGACGAGCCAGCTCGACTACCTCAAGGAAGTCGGCGTCGACTGCCTGTGGCTGCTCCCCTTCTTCAAGTCTCCGCTCCGCGACGACGGCTACGATGTCTCCGACTACCGCGCGATCCACCCCGACTACGGCACGATGGACCACTTCGAGCGGTTCCTCGACGCCGCCCATGGCCGGGGCATCCGGGTGATCGCGGATCTCGTGATGAACCACACCTCGGACCAGCACGCCTGGTTCCAGGAGGCGCGCCGCGCGCCCGACTCCCCCTACCGCGGCTACTACGTGTGGAGCGACACCGATCGCGCCAACCGCGAGGCGCGCATCATCTTCGTGGACGCGGAGGCGTCGAACTGGTCCTGGGACCCGGTCGCGAAGGCGTACTACTGGCACCGGTTCTTCCACCATCAACCCGACCTGAACTACGACAACCCGGCCGTCAGGCAGGAGATGCTGGACGTCATGGCCTTCTGGCTCGACAAGGGGCTGGACGGCTTCCGCTGCGACGCCGTGCCCTATCTCTTCGAGCGCGAAGGGACGACCTGCGAGAATCTGCCCGAGACCCACGCCTTGCTCAAGGACATCCGCCGGTGGATGGACACCCGCTACACGGGACGGATCCTGCTGGCCGAGGCGAATCAGTGGCCGACGGACGTACGCGCCTACTTCGGCGACGCGGACGAGTTCCACATGGCGTTCCACTTCCCGCTGATGCCGCGCATCTTCCTGGCCGTGCGCCACGCCGACCGCCGGCCCATCACCGACATCTTCATCCACACTCCCGAGATCCCCGCCGCCTGCCAGTGGGGCCTCTTCCTCCGCAACCACGACGAGCTGACGCTCGAGATGGTGAGCGAGGACGAACGCCGTCACCTCTACTACGCCTATGGTGACGACCCGAGGATGCGATTGAATCTCGGGATCCGGCGCCGGCTGGCGCCGCTGCTCGACAACGATCGGCGGAAGATCGAGCTGCTCACGGCCCTGCTCTTCACCTTGCCGGGCAGCCCGATCCTCTACTACGGCGACGAGATGGGCATGGGCGACAACATTTACCTCGGCGACCGCAACGGCGTCCGCACGCCCATGCAGTGGACCGGCGACCGCAACGCGGGCTTCTCCCACGCTGACACCGCGCGACTCTACCTGCCCCTCATCGTGGATCCCGTCTACGGCTACCAGGCCATCAACGTCGAGGCGCAGCTCCGCACGCCCTCCTCGCTGCTGAAGTGGATGAAGCGCATCATCGCGGTCCGCAAGAAGACCCGCGTGTTCGGGCGCGGGAGCTTGCATTTCCTGCGCCCGGCCAACGAGAGCGTCCTGGCCCACGTGCGGTCGTACGAGGGGGAGACCGTCCTCGCCGTGCACAACCTCTCGAGCGCGGCGCAGCCCGTCGAGCTGGACCTGCGCCCCTGGAAGGGCTACATGCCGATCGAGATGCTCGGCGAGAGCCGGTTCCCCACCATCGGCGAGCTGCCGTACTTCATCAGCCTCGCGCCGTACGGCTACTACTGGTTCCGGCTCCAGTCGCCGTCGCCCGATCAGCTCTTCTATGGCATCGAGTTCGCCCCGCTCTAGCGCCGCCGCGGTCGTGCAGTACCTGGCGGGGCCCGGCGCGACGGGGCTCCGTGCCTTCGTCGAGCGCCAGCGCTGGTTCGCCGCCAAGGCGCGTGGCCTCGGGGTGGTGCGCGTGGAGGACTGGGCCGCGCTCCGCGCCGAGCCCCCGCTCGTCCTGCTGCTGGTCCGCGCGGATGACGATCGCTACTACGTGCCGGTGACGGTCGGGCGCTCGCCAGCGGGCGGCGACCGGACGATCGGCCCGGTCGGCGCCGAGATGCTCTACGACGCGCACTGGGACCCGGACTTCGGCCGCTGGCTCCTGAAGGCGATCTCCTCCCGCCGCACGCTGCCGGGGACCAGGGGGGTCTTCCGCTGCGCGGCGATGGAGCCGTGGGGCGGCCCGTCGGGGGACGAGATGGAGACCCTGCCGGCCACCCCCCACGCCGGGGAGCAGAGCAACACGTCGATCGTCTTCGACCGGCGCCTGATCCTCAAGTCCGTCCGGCGACTGCAGGCAGGCACCAATCCGGAGTTCGAGATGCTGCACTTCCTGGGGGGCCGCGCACGCTTCCCCCACGCGCCGCGGCTCGCGGGCTGGGTGGAGTATGCCGGCGACGGCGAGGCGACGACACTCGCGCTCCTCCAGCAGTTCGTCGTCAACACCGGGGATGGCTGGACGCATGCCCTGGCGCGCCTCGGCCGCCTCTGCGACGCGCTCGATGCCGAGCCCGCGACACCCGGCGAGGTCGAGCCGCGCATGGCCACGCTCGGCGCCGATCTCCTCGCCGAGATCCACCAGCTGGGCGCCGTGACCGGCGGGCTCCACGCGGCGCTCGCCTCGGATCCGTCGCTGCCGGACTTCCGTCCCGAGGCGATCACCCCCGCGGATGCCAGCCGCTGGGGGCGCGGCATCGTGCAGGATCTCGAGCGCCTGGCGGCCGACCTGGAGGCGGCCTCCTCACGGCCTCCCGAGGGGGACCGGGCGGCGCTCGCCCAGCTCCTCGGCGGGCGCGGGCGTATTGAGCGGGCCGCGGAGGAGCTGTGCCTCCTCGCCGACGGCATGACGCACAAGATCCGCTGCCACGGCGACTACCACCTGGGACAGGTGCTCAAGACCGCCGAGAGCTTCGTCGTCATCGACTTCGAGGGGGAGCCGGCCCGCTCCCTGGCGGAGCGGCGCGCCAAGCACTGCCCGCTGCGGGACGTGGCCGGGATGCTCCGGTCCTTCGACTATGCGGCCCATACCACGCTCCTGGCCCGGCCCTTGGACCGGCGGGAGCGGCTGCGCCCCTGGCTCCAGGTGTGGGAGCGGCTGGCCGCCCGCGACTTCATCGAGGGCTACGTGCCGGCGGCCGGGAAGAGCCCGGTCCGCCTCCTGCCGCCTTCCGCGGAGGGGGTCCGGCGGGCCTGCGCGGCCTTCGAGCTCGAGAAGGCGTGCTACGAGCTCCGCTACGAGCTCAACAACCGGCCGGATTGGACCTTCATTCCCCTGGCCGGCATCTCGCGTATTTTGGGAGCGACGCGCGGAGACCGCTGACAGCCAGGAGTTCGACTCCGACGGGCGCCGCGCCGTTCTCGCACGGCGGGACCGGATGGCGACCCGGCCGATGAGAGGACCATCAGCGGAAGATGGGCACCTCGAATCGACGCCCATGGACGGCGACGCGCACCCGCAGATCCCCCGTGGACCCATCGCCGGCCGGGTCCCTGCCGCGGTACGCTCCGGGCTCTGAAACCGGGCTGAGGGGGACCTCCCGCCGTGTTCCGTCGGAGAGCACCGTGAGGAGGGAAACGCTGGCAGCCTCCACGGGCTGGCCGTCGGCGTCCCGCACGCGCGCGGTGTAGACGATGCTCCGGCTGGCGCCTTGCCCTTCGCGCCGGCTGGCGAGTTCGACGCTGGGCAGCCCCGGGAAGACGGGCCCACGATCGACGGGGCCTTCGAGGACCGGGCCCGCCGATGCCCCGGGAGCCGCTGTGGCGAGCCGTCCCGGAAGCGAGGGACCCGGCACGCTCGGGACCCTGCTCCCTGGCGCGGGTGCTGGCGAGACGCGTGTCTCCCCGCCGGACGCGGCGGCGGGGGCCGACGGATCGGCGGGGGCGGCTTCCGGCAAGGCGGCGGTGAGCGGCGGATCGGCGGGGGCGGGGGCGGCCTCCGGCATGGGCGCCGGCGTGATCGCCCGGGACGGGTCCGCCACCTCCCGCGGCGGCCCGAGCGCCACGGCGCCCAGCGCGACGATGGCTACGCCGAGGACTGCCAGCGCCAGCATCAGCGGCCATCGGACGACCTCCCGGAGGCGCTCGGCCTCGGGTTCCCGCGCCACCACCAGCACTCGCTCACGAGCGAGGGACCGCTGCGGCGGCTCTGGCAGACAGACGTACGGCTGTGTGCGCAGGGTCGCCTCGACCTCTTGCCGGTTCCGACGCTCGAGGCCCGTCGACCGGGCCACGCTGTCGGGCGCGCCGGGCTCCCGGCGCCGGTCCAGGACGACCTCCATCTCGCCGGGCGGGGAGGCGTCCGGGGCCAGGGCAACCATCAGGTAGCCCGCCAGCAGCGGATGATCGCGCGATACGATGCAGATATATCGGGCCATGGGCGGCGGCCTCCGTTCAGGCGTCGGTCGACCTCGGACCGCTCGACTAGCGGCCTGGCATGACCTGAATGTTCGTCACGACCTTGCTGCCGTTCTTGTCCTCGTAGCTCACCTTCACGGTCGAGCCGGGCTTGAGGTCGTGGTGGCTCATGCCGCTCGCGAGGGTCAGCTTCGTCCCGTCCTCGAGGGTCAGGAGGCCGGCCGCCGGATCGACACTCTGGACCTTGCCCTGGATCTCGGCCGCCCCGGCCACAGCGGTCAGGATGACGAGTGACGCGATGGCAAGCATCAACGCGGTACTCAGGAGCTTCCGCATCGGATTCACCTCCTTCCTGGTCAGGGCGCGCGCTGGCGCCCCGAACCGGTGGAATGGGGCAGTCGCGTTGCCGACGACACCAGGCAACCGCGATGCCAGGTGGGGATCGTGCGCCAACGCGCGTTGTGGCCGGCAGATGCGCGACGCGCGACGGCGCGTGCGGGGGCGGAGGTCCGAGGACCGGGAAGGAGTTACACGTCCGGCTCTGTAAGTCCTACCCGGCTGAGGCGGGGCCGCCTGGTGTCGCGCTGGCGCGTTGCGCAGCGGGGTATGATCATGATGAGGTCTCATTGGAGGTCAAGATGCCTCGGATGGCAAGCCTCGGGTGGGTCGTGCTGGTCGGTGGGGTGGCGCTGGGCGGCGTCGCAGGCTGCAGCCTGAGCCGGCTCTGGGAGCCGACGCGCGAGCAGATCCTCGAGCGGATCCTGCCGTCCTCCGTGCAGATCGTGATCGAGCAGCGGGAAGGGCGGCGCGTCCGCGCCGGCTCGGGGGTGGCCGTCGGCGTGAAACACTCCCCCCGGGGAGCGGACTGCCTCGTGCTGACCAGTGGCCACACGCTGTCCGGTCTCGTCGATCGCGGCGACGTCTACGCGCTCTTCGGGCGCCACAATGGCGCGGGGACCAAGCTACCGGCGGCGGTGCTGGCACATTACGATACGCCGGAGCTCGATGTGGCCGTCCTCAGCGTGGGGACCGACCGGTGCGCGCCCGCCCGGGCGGCGTGGCCGCCGACACTCGGGGAGGCGGTCTGGGTCGTGGCCTTCCCCTGGGGCGGGTACATGACCCTGGCCACCGGCGTGGTGAGTCAGGTCCAGCTCGGGGAGACGCAGGACGGCGGGCGGCCATCGCGCTTCATGATCGATGCCCTCGTTGCGTATGGCGCGAGCGGGAGCGGCGTCTATCAGGCGAGCACGGGGCGGCTGCTCGGCATCGTCGAAGGCTATGGCACGGCGCGGGTCGCCGGGGGGGGCGGTCCCTCCGGCTGGTACATCGACGTGCCCATGCCGGGGCAGACCTTCGTCACGCCCGTCACCGATGTCGAACGTTACCTGCGGAAAGCTGGCCACCTGGACCTGCTGCTCCGGGACGACTGAGGCGGCCGGCGCGGGCGCTTCCATCGCCGCGCGCAGCACGGCGCATCAATCCCTCCCGGCCCACGCGGCCCGAGCCGGAACCGCTATGCTGATGCTCTCCCTATGCAGGCGGTGGAGGATCCGCTTGCGCAGCTCGTGCTGTACCCGGTACTGGTCCACGAACGTCTCGACGTGGTAGCCGACCGTGAAGTCCAGGGAGTACTCACCGAAACCCGGAATGAGACTCACGGATGGAGCGGGGACGGCGAGCAGTCCGGGAACGTGCCCGACCGCTCGGGTTGCCTCATCGAGGAGCAGCGCTTCCACGTGGTCGGCATCCACCGAGTACTCCACGCTGACCTTCAGGCCCATCCCCACCCGGGGCTCGGGGAGGGCGTAGTTCGTGATGGTCGCCCGCGCCACCGCCTGGTTCGGCACGATGATGACGTTGTTCGCGAGCGACCGGATGCGCGTGGAGCGCCAGCCGACGTCGATCACGAATCCCTCGCCGTTGTCGCCCACCTTGACGTAATCGCCGACCCGGATCGGCCGGTCGGCGAGGAGATGGACGCCGGCGAACACGTTCGCCAGCGTGTCCTGGAGGGCCAGGGCGGCCGCCAGCCCCCCGACGCCGAGGGCCGTGAGGATGGGCGTGATCTGGATCCCCAGAGTCGACAGGAGCACCAGGACGCCCACGATGACCACCGTGGCGCGGGTGATGGTCTGCGCGAGACCGGTCACGGAGCCCCCGAGTGCCCCGCGCTCGACGGCCCGGCCCGCGAGGCGTCCGGCGAGCCCGGCCACCGCGAGCGTGATCGACAGGATCACGGCGATCTCGAGGAACAGGCGGAGATGGTCGTGCCATCGAGTGGGCAGGGGCGAGATCTCCTCGAGGACCTCGTTCCCGACGTAGAGGCCCAGGAGGGCGCACCACCAGAGCGATGGCACTCGGATCGCGTCGGCGCCGGCGCTCAGCAGCTCCGCCTGCGGCGTCCACCGGCGGGTGCCCGCGAGGATGATCCGGCGCAGCGCGAGGGCTGTCACGGTCGCCGCGATGAACGCGCTCGCGGCCCAGAATGCCGGCCACAGGTTCATTCAGCTCCCTCTCTCGTGACCCGCCTTGCTAGCGCCGGTCCGGCGGCGCCTCGCGTCCCTGCCGTCACCACCTCGCGCTTGGCCTGGCCGGGCTCCCGGCGCATGACGAACTCCAGGTCGAGAATGGCGAGCGCGTCCACGAGGCCGGTGTAGCTCAGCTCGGCGTGGGAGGCCATGGTGGGTCCCACGAAGCCCTGGCGCCTCCACTCGTCGGACTTCTGCTGCACTTTCAGCCTCGTGGCGTCCCATGCCGGGTTGCCGAAGATGTCGAGGTATTCACGGCTGAAGGTTCCGCCCGGATCCATGGAGAATGCCAGGCACGAGACGAGGGGAAGGCAGTAGGGGCCCGCCACGGCGGTGTTGGCCGCGACGGGCATGATGGGCATCACGTGAGAGCCCCGACAGTCGCCGGTGACGAAGTGGCCCAGGGTGTAGGGCTCTACGAGCTCCTCCGGCGCGGGGAAGATGCCCTGGGTCCGCACGATGGCCACCGGGTCGTCCTTGCCCGTGTACTTGCCCGCGATGTTGTGCAGCCGCGTGGCCGACGCCGACACGATTTGCTCGTCCGGCTTGTGGCGCGAGTGGATGGACTCGATGGCGAAGCGGTCGGCGTCCTGCAGCAAGCTCGCGACGTCCCATATCCGCTCCGGGACATCCAGCCGGATGACGCGGTCGCCGTCGTGGCCCTTGTGGTCCATGTCGATGATGGTCACCGTGAATCCCTTGTGCAGTTTGGGGCTCAGCAACAGGCCGCCGTTGTGCATGGGGTCGCAGAAGACGGTGTAGAGGGGATAGTTGTAGGCGCCGGGTCCGCACTTGTCGGCGGCGAAGACCAGGAAGGCCTCGGCGGGCCGCTCGGGGCTCGCGGGATCACGCTCGAACTCGATCTCGGCCACCGCCGGGCCGGCTCCGCGCACGTTTCCCGAAGGGGCATTCACGAGCAGGTCCTGCCCCGCTCCGTACATGCCCGCCCGGCGGGCCTCGTCAGTGGCCGCGAGGAAGCTGTCCCAGGCGAACCGGTGGACCTCGACCGCCCCGACGCCCCGCCGGTGACTCATGATGATCGCGATGTCATCACCCGTGTGGGTGACCAGCCCGTCGATCACGAGCTGGCTGCGGCTCGCCGCGCGGAGCCGGTCGCGCACCGCCTCGAGCATGCGCTCGGACGGCTTCGTATGCCCACCGATCGACCCTACGTCAGCCTTGATGACCGACAGCGTGATCTTCACTGGGGGCCTCCTTCGGTGCGCGACCGGCGGCCGCGGCAGCTACGAGCGGATCTACCTCTTCGGCTCCGCCTCCTTGCCGGCAGGCGGCATCTGGCGCGAAGGCGCCTGCTCCGTGCCCGGCTTCATGGAGTCCTTGGCCGCCTGCACCTGGATTGCGGTCACCATCTTCTGGCCGCCCTGATCCTGGAAGGTCGCTTTCACGCTGGCGCCGGGCTTGAGCTCCTGGCGCGCGACCTTGAGCGTGGCCGGGATCACGAGCTGGGTGCCGTCCTCGAGGGTGACCAGACGCCCCGCGGGGTCCACGCTCTTGATCTTGCCCTCGATGTCCGCGGCCCACGCCGGTGCCGAGACCAGAACGAGCGCCGCGACGAGGCCCAGGGCTGTCACACTCCATCGTCTCCACATGGTCGTTTCCTCCCTATCTTGCTGGTTGGTTCGCGTTCCGGCCGAATGCCGAACATCCCTGGGGGCCCGTACAGCAAGGGTCCTGCCAGGGCCCGCCGCGCTGTGCTAGCCCCAAGCAAGTCCGGGCGATAGGGGGAACGAGGCGGGAGACTGGTGGAGGACAGGGCGACAGCGGGCGGGAGATCTTACACCTTCCCGGAAATACTTACTTGCAGGAACGTGGGGGGCGAGCGGTCCACCGCCCGCCCCCCCTCCCGGGCACCAGACTACTGCGCCTTCGGACGCGGCTGGGGAGCCGCCTCCGGAGGGGGCGCCATCACTTCGATCCGCTTCGCGACGCTCTTGCCTTCCCGCACCTCGTAGGAGGCTTTGACCTTGGCTCCCTCGCGGATATCTGCGAGCGACGCCTGCCGGCCTTCCAGCTGGATCTGCGTCTCGTCTGTCACCGCGAGGGTCCTGCCGAAGATGCCCCAGAAACCGGTAGAGAACTGCACCGTTCGTGATGCCGTGTCGATCTTCTTCACGGTCCCTTCCAGCTCGCCCAGCACGGGCTTCGCAGGTGGACCCTGCTGCGGCGCCGGCTGTAACTGGGCGTGTACGGGCGCCGAGGCAACCACCAGGACCGCCACAACCGAGACCAGGATCATCAGGCGACGGAGCATGATCAGTCCTCCTTTTCTGCCGTCCGTGAGCGCGGCCGCATCTTGCTGTCCCCTGGGAACGCAACGTTCCCCTCTCTCTGCGCAGCAACTCGCGTGCCAGCCTCGCGCGGAGGCCTTCTGCACATGCGCCGCCTCAAACCTCACTCCGGACGGCGGGAGCCGGCGCCCGGAAGCGCGCATGGGGCCTGGCCCGCGCGGAGCGCGCCGAGGGCGACGGGCTCGCCCTCGACCATCACGGACGCGGGACCGGCCGTGAAGCGCTCGGCCCGCGCCAGCCGGCGCTCCAGGATCCGGCTCAGCAGGGAGAGGGAGTAGCAGCAGACGAAGTAGACGATCGCGACGAAGGTGTAGATCTCGTACGAGCGGTAGACGCGGTTGTTCACGTTGTTGGCCGCCCGGAAGAATTCGGTGACACCGATGATGTAGGCGAGCGAGGTGCCCATGAACAGAGCGACGAAGCGGTTGACCAGCGCCGGCACCATGTTCTTGATGGCCTGGGGCAGGATGACGAACCGCATGGCCCGGAGGTAGGTCAACCCACAGGCGCGCGCCGCCTCCATCTGGCCTCGAGGCACCGACTGGATGCCGGCGCGGATGACCTCGGCCATGTAGCTGGTGTTGAAGGCGATGAGCGCCAGGAGCGCGGCCTTCAGGGGCGTGGTGGGCTGGCCGGTGAGCACCGGCAGCAGGAAGAAGACCCAGAAGATCACCATGATCAGGGGTATGGTCCGCATGACGTCGACGTAGAGGATGGCGGGCCACCGCAGCCACCGGTAGGGCGACAACCGCAAGATGGCGAAGGCAGTGCCGGCGGCGAAGCTGCCGACCATGCTGATGGAGGCCAGGATCACCGTCCACTGGAGCCCGGACAGCATGTAGGGCAGGTTCTCGACGATCACCCCGACGTCCACGCTAGCCGATCCTCAGGTCGAGCCGGAGCGCGCGCTCGAGCCGATTCATGCCGAGCACGATCGTGAAGGCGAGCACGACATAGAGCAGGGTGATGGCGGTCGCGGCCTCGAACCCGCGGAAGGTCTGGGACTCGATCTGCTGGGTCTGGAACGTCAGCTCGGTCAGGCTGATGGTCATGGCGATGGAGGAGTTCTTGATGACGTTGATGAACTCGATGGCGAGCGCCGGCACGATCCGCATGAGGGCCTGGGGGAAGATGACGTGGCGGACCACCTGGTAGGCGGTCATTCCGAAGGACCGCGCGGCCTCGAACTGGGTGCCGGGAATCGATTGGATCCCGGCGCGCACCACCTCGCCGATGTAGGCACTGGTATAGGCCGTGAGCCCGAGCAGGGCCGCTGGCCAGGTTTCCAGCCCGACGGCGAAGTACCAGAAGAAGAGCTGCACGATCAGGGGGATGTTGCGGAAGAACTCGACGTAGGCGGTGAGGGCCCGGCGGAGCCACACGACCTCCGAGCTGCGGCCGAGCCCGACCAGGCTACCCAGGACGAGGCTCGCGGCCATGGCCGCGGCCGACAGCTCGACGGTCAGGACCAGGCCGTTCCAGAGCAGGTGGCGATAGGTGAGGAGGACGCTCCAGTCGAACTGGTACGCCATCGTCCTGCCGCTGCCGGCCCTGCCTCAGCCGGGCCTAGAGCTTCCAGGGGTAGATCTTGAGCTCCCGATCGGGGTCCACGCCGAAGTGCTTGCGGTGGAGCGCCTTGTAAGTGCCGTCCTCCCACATCTCGATGAGGGTGAAGTTGATGAAATCGCGCCATGCCGAGTCGTTTTCCCTGACGGCGATGCCCATCGGCGCTTTCGCGGTGGCACCCGGGATCACCTGGAGCTCGGGGTGGTCCTTGGCGAAGACATAGAGCGGGACGTCGTCATCGACGTAGGCGTCGGCCTTGCCCTGCTTGACGGCCAGGACGGCCTGGGGCTTGTCCTGGAACACGAGGACCTTGGCCTTGGGCTGCTCCTGGAGGACCTTTTTCTCCCACGGGGTGCCCTGCGTGAACGTGACGGTCCTTCCGGCCAGGCTGGCGTAGCCCGTGATGCGCGAGCCCTTCTTGATGAGGAAGCTGCCGCCGCTCACGAAGTACGGGATCGTGAAATCGACCACCTTCTCGCGCTCGAGCGTGATCGTGAAGCTCGCGGCCAGGACGTCGACGGTGCTGTTCTGGAGCATCGGGATCCGGTTCGCCGAGGTCACCGGCCGCAGGTCCGACTGGACGCCGAGCTTCTTCGCCAGGTACTGCATGATGTCGATGTCGAACCCGACGACCTTGCCATCCTTGTCGGTGTAGCCGAAGGGCGGGTAGTCGGCCTTGACCCCCGCGACGAGGGTGCCGCGCTTCTTCACGACCTCGAGCGTGGATTCGGCGGCCGCGAGACCGGTCGCGGTCAGCAGTGTCACCACGGCGAGAGCCATCACGGCGAGAATGTGGGAACGCTTCATGACTCCTCCTTTGTGAGCGGTTGCCTCAGTGCACCAGGATCTTGCTGAGGAACGCCTGGACGCGCGGATTCGTCGTCCGCGCGAAGAAGCCAGCGGACGGGGCGTCCTCCGCCACGCGGCCCCCATCGAGGAACACCACGCGGCCGGCCACCCGCCGCGCGAAGCCCATCTCATGGGTGACCACCAGCATGGTCATGCCCTCCCGGGCCAGTCCCACGATGACCTCGAGAACCTCGTCGATCATCTCGGGGTCGAGCGCGGAGGTGGGCTCATCGAACAGGATGATCTTCGGCTCCATGGCCAGCGCGCGCGCGATGGCCACGCGCTGCTGCTGCCCGCCGGAGAGCTGGCTCGGGTAGGCCTCCGCCTTGTCGGGGATCCCGACCTTGGCGAGGAGCCCGCGGGCGTCCTGCACGGCCCGCGCCCGGGGCTGGCGCCGGACGATCACGGGCGCCAGGGCGATGTTGTCGAGGGCCGTCATGTGCGGGTACAGGTTGAAGGCCTGGAAGACCATGCCGATCGAGGCGCGGAGCCGCAGGAGGTCCGTGCCGCGCGCATCGAGGGGGACGCCATCGACGATCACGCGGCCCCGCTGCACGGGCTCGAGCCCGTTGACGCAGCGGAGCAGGGTGCTCTTGCCCGAGCCGGAAGGGCCGCAGACCACCACCACCTCGCCGGCCCGCACCTCGAGGTCGATGCCAGCGAGGACGGGCCGCGTCCCGTACCACTTGCTGACGCCCTGAAACTCGATCATCGCGCCCCGGCGAGGGTGTCGAGTGTCGCGGTGATGGCCGCGTCGAGGATCTCCGCGGCGCGGTCCATCTGCTCCTCGGTGGTGTAGAAGGGCGGCACGAACCGGAGCACGCTGCCGTTCCGGCGCAGGCTGAAGAGGAGCCCCCGCGCGAGGCAGTGCTGGGTGATCCCCCGCCCCGCCTCGAAGTGGGGCGCCTTCCCCTCCCGGTCCCGCACCAGCTCGATCCCCTGGATGAGGCCGCGCCCGCGGACGTCGCCGATGATCTCGTGCTTCGCCGCGAGGGCCTCCAGCCGGGTCTTCCAGCTCTTGCCCACGCGCTGGGCCCGGTCGGGGAGGCTGTCCTCGACGATGAGGGTCAGGCTCGCCAGGCCCGCGTGGCAGGCGATGGGATCGTTGGTGTGCGAGTGCCCGATGACGAGGCCGCGCGAGGAGACCACATCCTCGATCTCCGGGGTGGTCACGACGCCGCTGATCTCCAGCCCCCCGCCGAAGTGCTTGGAGAGGGTCAGGATGTCGGGGATGACGCCCTCCTGCTCGCAGGCGAACATGGTGCCGAGCTTGCCGAGGCCCGTCTGGGCCTCATCGAAGATCAGGAGCATGCCGCGGTCGTGGCAGGCGGTCCTGACCGCCCCGAGCCACCCCGGCGGCGGCTCGATGACGCCCCCCGCGCTGAAGAGCGGCTCGGTGATGACCGCCGCGAGGTTGCCCGTTGACTGGGCGTCCAGCAGCTCCATGCTGCCCTTGAGGCAGGCCAGCTCGCAGGAGGGGAACGTCTGGTTGACGGGGCAGCGGTAGCAGTACGGCGCCATCATCGCGTAGCTGCCCGGGATCATGGGCCCGTAGCCCGCGTGCCAGCCGGCGAAGGTCAGGGCGCGCGAGGCCTCGGAGAAGCCGTGGAAGCTCACGTGCGGGCTCGCCACCTCGAAGCCGCCCGTGTACTTCTTGGCGATGGTCACGGCCGCCTCGTTCGAATCGCTGCCCGAGCCGAGGAACATGGACTTCTTCAGGGGGCGGGGAACCACGGTGCCCAGGCGCTCCGCCAGCGCGATCTCGGCGACGTTGAAATAGCTGCTGCTGGCGTGGATCAAGGTGTCGCAGCTCTCCTTGATGGCCTCGACGATCCGGGGATTGTTGTGGCCGAGCGCGGCGCACATCTGCCCCGAGTTGAAGTCGAGGTAATCCTTGCCGTTGACGTCCGTGACGACCGAGCCCCGGCCGCGCTCGAAGACGGGGCCGGCGATGGTGCGCTTGTCCATGCGGCCGCGGAAGCTGTACTCGTTGGCCTTGGCGAGCAGCTCGGCCTCGCGGGGACTGCTCGGGGCGACGCTGGCGTCCGGGTGAACGTGTGGGATACTCATGCGGGCTCCTTTGCTCAGGCGATCTGCGGGTTGTTGGTCAGGAAGTGGTTCAGCTCCGCGAACGCCCGCTCGGCGCTCTCCCGGGCAGAGCGGCCGGCGGCCGGGGCGTCGCCCCCCTCCAGCGCCCGAAGAATCCGGCGGTGCTCCTCGAGCGAAACCGGCAGGCGGCCGGGCAGCGACATCGCCATGTGGCGGTAGCGGAGGGTGGCCTTGCCGAGGCTGTCGAGGAGGGCGATCAAGCGGCGATTGGGGCAGGCCTCCCGGATGACCGCGTGGAAGCGGATGTTGAGCTCGAAGTAGCTGCGGACGGCGCCCTCGCGGACGGCAGTGGCCATCTGGTCGAGGACGTCCCGCATGCGGCCGCGGGCGTCGGCGGTCAGGTGCTGCGCGGCCCGGGCCGTGTACAGCTCCTCTAGGTAGGCGAGGATCTCGAAGATGTCGGCGACCTCCCCCGGGGTGATGGCGGCCACGTGGACCCCGCGCGTGTCGCTGGCCACCAGGCCCTCGCGCTCGAGCAGCCGGAGGGCCTCGCGGACCGGGGCCCGGCTGACGCGGAAGCGCGCCGCCAGCTCCAGCTCGACGAGGCGCTCGCGCGGCTTGCGCTCGCCGGCAATGATCTCGGCCTCCAGGCGCGCCGCGATCGCATGGGCGCGGGAGAGCTTGCCCCCCCGGCGCCCGGTCTGGCTTCTTGTCGCCCGCCGTGTCGCCAGCATTGTCGACAATCGACCCAGCGGGAGTCTGCCCCAGGTCCCATGGCGCCGTCAAGAGGAATCGGCAGGCGCAGCTGATCGGCGTCTGCCGACGGAGACGCTCGCCAGGACCCCTGACCGATCCGACGGGCATTCGCCAGATCCTGGCCCACCTTCCGGCCTTCCAGGCCGGTCTGACTCACTGTCGGCGACGTGCTTGAGCACGTGGGTGACGTGGGAGCCGTCATCGCTGAGGTCGCGCGTGTCCTGCTGCCTGGCGGCATCTTCTTCGTTCGACACCATCAATCGCACCTTTCAGGCCAGGCTCCTCTACATCAAGCTGCTCCAGGAGTGGTCGTGGACGAGCTTCATGCCGCCCAACCTGCACGGCTGGGACATGTTCATCAAGCCCGAGGAGCTCAGGGCGCAGCTCGCGGCGCACGGGCTCGAAAGCCAGGAGATCGTCGGGATCAGCCCTGGGTCGAGGAACCCCATCCGTCTGATCCGTACGCTCCGCCGGCGAAAACTGGGCCGGATCAGCTTCGGAGTTCGGCCGCAGCGCCGGGCTCGTGGCGAGCAAGGATACGTCTGTGGGGTACATGGGCTACGCCCGAAAGCCTGGCGCGGCGGGCTGAGAGGACCCGTCACGACGTCCCGGGGCGCCGGAGCGGCCCGATCACCAGCGGGTGCCGAGGCACGCGCCGTCCGGCTCGAGCTGGCCCTGGAGCGCGCGCACGTCGAGACCGCCCAGCCGGGTGACGCGCCCCTGCAGGTCGTCGCCGACGCCGTGGATCACCGCGCCGGCCGGGCGTCCGCCGCCGAGCGGTGGACCCGATGCTCTAGACCCGAGCGGGGGGTGCCCGCCGCGCCGAGCGAGCCTTCGGCCGCGGAGGCCTCATCCAGCGACGCCCCCAGCGGTCCACTGCCTCGATCACGCCGTTGAGCGTCCGCCCCTTCTCGGTGAGCTCGTACTCGACCCAGGGAGGAATGTGCGACACGACGTGGCGGAGCAGCATCCCCTCGGCCTCGAGCGCCGCCAGCCGCTTGCGGAGCGTGCGCGAGTTCACGCCGCCCAGCGCGTGGGCGAGCTCGTTGAATCGCTTCTTGCCGTCCACGAGCACGCGCAGGACGTGGAGCGTCCACTTCTGCCCGAGCAGGTCCATGGTCGCGACGACTGGACAGAAGACGTCCTCGTGGGACTCGCTCGCCGGCGTCGGGCGGGCCGCTTCGCGCGTGTTGGGCTTGCGCATCTGACTGGTCTTGGTGTACCACAGCCGGCCGCCGTCCGGAAACCAGAAGATTGCACTTGACACAGTAGTGCGCAATACATAAGAATGCGCAGGAGAAAGACGCGTGCCTGGCAGCGACACCACAACTTCAAGGAGGCAGTGCCGATGCTCAAGACGACGGTCGCGCCGCTGACCACGTGGGGCCTGTTGCCGCTGCGTCTGGTCGTCGGCCTCGTGTTCCTTGTCCACGGCGCGCAGAAGCTGTTCCAGTTCGGACTCGGCGGCACGGCCGGATTCCTCGGAAGCCTCGGCGTTCCCGCCCCCACGCTCGCGGCCGTGGTCGTGATCGCCGTGGAGCTCCTCGGCGGGCTCGCGCTGATCTCCGGCGCCTTCACGCGCGTCGTCGCGCTCGTGCTCGCCGTGCACATGCTGGTCGCGATCGTGCTCGTGCACCTCACGGCTGGTTTCTTCCTGCCGAAGGGCTACGAGTTCGCGCTGACGCTGCTCGGCGCGAACCTCACGCTGTTCCTCACCGGAGCTGGCGCCGCGTCGGTGGACGCCGCGCTCGGGCCGCACCCCGGGGCCCGCGCTCGCGGCTGAGCCGTCCCCGGCACTCAGGCGCCGCGGGCGCCACGATCAGAAAGGAGATGCGATGGCGACGAAGGTGACGATTCTGAAGGACGGACCTCTCATGGTGAAGGGCCAGATCGAGGTCCTCGACCCGCAGGGCCAGCCGATCACCACCAGCACCGACACGGCCTACTTCTGTCGTTGCGGCGCGTCCGGCAAGAAGCCGTTCTGCGACGGCGGCCACAAGAAGGTCAGCTTCCAGGGCTGAGGGCACACCGGGGCGCTCCCTCTTGACCCCGCCGGGGCCCACGAGGGAGGATGGCAGCCATGCTGTGGCTGGGGATCCTGGCCCTGCTGGCGGCAGGCTGCGCCGGCATGCCGCCCGAGCAGCACGCGCGCGAGGCCGCCATGTGGGAGGTGGCACAGCGATGCCAGGCGCGCTTCGGAAGCGTCGCCAGCATCGACCAGATCGACGGCCACGGGCGCCTCCGCTACACCTGCCACGGCTCCTGTCCGGAGCGGGAGGCCTTCGGGGCCTGCTACGCCGCGGGCGTGCAGGAGGTCCTGCAGTCAGGCGTCGTCAGCGCATCGGGTCACCTCTCGACGGCCAGCCGCGCCGTGCGGCGCACCGAGGTGCCGGTGACCCTGTCCGACAACCGGATCCTGGTCCCCGTGACCCTCAACGGGAGCCAGACCGTCACTCTCCTGCTGGACACGGGCGCGAGCGCCTCCCTGCTCGACCCTGCCGTGGCCCGCCGGCCGGGCCTCGCGCCGGGCACGAGGGCGCCAAGCATGAGCGCGGAGCTCGTAGGCGGACGGCGAATCACGATCCCCGTGGCGCGCCTGCGCTCGCTCCGCGTCGGCGAGCTGGCCGTGGAGGAGCTGGACGTGGGCATCTACGAGGCGGCACCGGGGCGGCCGGACGTGCAGGGGCTCCTTGGGGGAGACTTCCTCCGGAACTTCCGGGTCACCGTCGACCCCGCGGCGAAGCGGCTCATCCTCGAAGTACCCTGATCAGAAGCGGATGCAGACCTTGCCGAAGTGCCGGCCCGCGGGCAAGGCCGTGATCGCCTCGCCGACCTGCTCGAAGGCGAACACGCTGTCGTCGATGGGCGGCCTCGTCTGCCACAGCTCCATGGCGCGCACCATGTCCTCGAAGAGCTCGCGGCTGCCCACGGTGACCCCCTGCATGCGGATGTTCTGGGTCACGACGGGGCCCAGCGCCAGGCTGGCGGCCACGCCGGAGAGCACGCCGATCAGCGCGATGGTCCCGCTGCACCGCACCGCGCGCACGGAGGACTCGAGCGTCCCCGCGCCGCCCACCTCCACGACGAGATCGACGCCGAGCCCCCCCGTCACCTCGCGGGCCACCTTGTGCCACTCGGGGGTGTTGCGGTAGTTGACCACGTGGTCGGCGCCCATGGCCTTCAGGCGCTCGAGCTTGGCATCGCTCGACGAGGTGGCCAGCACGCGGGCTCCGTGCAGCTTGGCGATGAGCAGGGCGAAGAGGGAGACGCCGCCGGTGCCCTGCACGAGGACCACGTCGCCGGCCTTGACACCGCCCTGCGTGACGAGCGCGTTCCAGGCCGTCACGGCGGCGCAGGGCAGCGTGGCGGCCTCGAGCGCCGTCATGTGCCGGGGCGCGCGGACCACGCCCTCCTGGCGGAGGACCATGTGCTCCTGCATGACCCCGTCCCGCGGTCCGCCGAGCACCTCCGCCCAGTGCTCCTCCCGGATGGGTCCGCTCGCCCATGTCTGGCCGAAGATGGGGCAGACGAGATCGCCGACGCCGACCCGGGTGACGGAGGCGCCCACCGCCACCACCCGGCCCGCGCCATCCGACAGCGGCACCAGCGGCAATGCTCCGCTCCGCCGGCCGTAGCCGCGCCGGGCCATGATGACGTCGCGGTAGTTCACCGAGGCGGCTTCCATCCGGATCAGCACCTGCCCCGGTCCGGGCTCGGGGCGCGGCCGCTCAGCCAGCCTGATGTGCTCCGGACTCCACTCGTCCTGGATCTGCATGACCTTCATCATCGTGTCCTCTCCTCTCGCGAACCCCGTCACACGATTCGCCCGATCACCGTGGCGGCGAACTGCCGCAGGAGCTCCTCCCGCTCGACAAAGCCCTGGCCAGGCACCTGCGGGACCATCACGAGGCGTCGCACGCCGGGAACGCCGGCGATGGCCCTGGCCCGCTCCGCGACCTCGGCGGGCGTCCCCGCCAGCGCGAAGAGGTCGATGAGGCGCTCGGGGACGAGCCGCCGATGTCGGGCCGCCGCACTGGCGTGCTCTAGGACGATGGTCGGCACCGGCTGGTTGCCGAAGATGGCGACGTCGACCTGCAGTCCCGCGCGGCTCACCGGGCGCCGCCTGGCGTGTCCGGCCCGGGGCGGGCGGCGGCGAAGGGCAGCGCCATGAGGGCGCACATGACCAGCGTGACCTCGGAGTCGCCGAAGTTGTACTCCGACAGCCCGGCGCCGAGGAAACCGACGGCCGCGGCCATGCTGCCCAGGACGAGCGCGCGTCCGGCGTGATCGTCCCGCGGCCGGGCCCGGAGGAGCCCCGCCGCCCGGACGAAGAAGGCGACCCAGATCCACAGCCACGCTGCCAGCCCCAGCACCCCGCGCTCCACGAGGATCTGCAGCGGCGTGTTGTGCACATGCCCCGTGCGCTTCTTGAAGGCCTCGGGCAGGGCGAACTCCGCGTAGCGCCGCTTGACCCCCCCCGGCCCCACCCCGAGCCACGGCCGCTCCGCCCACATCCGAATCCCGCTCTGCCACATGTAGCGGCGCTCCTTGACGCCGGCTTCCGCCGGATCGCCCATGGACCGCAGCCGGTAGCCCAGCGGTCCGGGCGCCAGCGCCGCGATGGCGGCCACTGCGAGGAGGGCCGCGGCGACGACCAGGCGCCGCCGCCGCGCCAGGGCGACGACGGCCATCACACCCAGGGCGAAGCCGAGCCAGGCCCCGCGGGTGTAGGTGGCTCCGAGTCCGAGCAGCATCGCCAGCCAGGCCAAGCCGCGCCAGGCCCGGCCCGGGCCCACGAGCAGCCGCGGAAGGGCCGCCAGCAGAACCACGTTCAGCACCCCCGCCAGCGTCATGTAGATGCTGAAGGCCCCGCGCGCGCGATCACAGCGGTGGAAGAACCAGCGGAGCAGCCCGGGGCTCGACGGCTCCCCCGGGCAGGCGAGGACCTGGACAAGCCCCATGCAGGCGGCGGCGGCCGCCACGAGCGTGAGGGCGGAGAGGAAGCGCTGCGCCGCCGCATCGCCGGCCACGGCGTCGGCCGTCACCCAGAGTGCCGCCCCCATCAGGAGGCCCCGGGAGGCCGCGAGGCTTGCCCCTGGCTCGGCGGAGAGCGCCGCCGACAGGAGCGTGGCGGCCGCGAAGGCGCAGAGGGGCCCGACGAGCGGCCACGTCTGGCGCGCGCGAACCGTGGGATCGCGGAGCCGCCAGAGCCAGAGCAGCGTCAGCGCCGCCAGCGCTGACTGGGAGAGCGTGATCGAGAACCCGAGCCCCAGGACGAACGCCCCGAGCAGGGCACGGCGCACGATGATCACGGGGTGCCGGGGCAAATCACGAGCCAGTGAGTTGCCCCGGCACTAATAGGCGTTCCGGTCGAAGAGGACGCGCAGCACCGTGAGCCCGATGATCTTGAGGTCGAACCAGAACGACCAGCGCTCGATGTACTCGAGATCCAGCGCGATCCGCTTCTCGAGGGAGGTGTTGCCACGCAGCCCATTGACCTGGGCCCAGCCCGTGATGCCCGACTTGACCTTGTGGCGGAGCATGTAGTGGGGCACCGTCTGCCTGAACCGCTCGACGAACACCGGACGCTCGGGCCGCGGCCCCACCACACTCATCTCCCCCCGGAGCACGTTGAGGAACTGGGGGAGCTCGTCGATGCTGAAGCGCCGGAGCAGGGCCCCGAGCGGGGTCCGCCGCGGGTCGGCCGCCTGAGCCCAGACCGGCCCGGATTCCTGTTCCGCGGCCACCCGCATCGTGCGGAACTTGAGCATCCCGAAGCGCTGGCCGTCGAGCCCCATGCGCTCCTGGCGGAAGAGGACCGGTCCCCGCGACGTGACCCGGACCAGGCCCGCGACGGCGAGCAGGACGGGTGACAGGAGCGCCAGCGCGGCCCCGGCGAAGCCGATGTCGAAGGCGCGCTTGGCCACCTGGCTCCAGCCGTGCAACGGCGAGTCGCGCAGGTGGACGAAGGGGATCCCATCGAACTCCTCCACGCCCCCGCGGAGCGAGGTGAAGCGGAAGAGGTCGGGCACCACGTGGATCGCCACGGGCTCGTCGCCAATGGCGTCGAGGAGCCCCGGCAGCCGCGCGTAGTCCTCGTGGGCCAGCGCGAGGATGACGTGATCCACGTCGCGCGCCCCGAGGATGGCGCCCAGGTCCGCGTAACCGCCGAGCCACGGCACGCCCGCGCGCCCCTCCTTCTGGTCGCCCACGATCCCCATCACCTGGATGCCCACGTCCGGGCGCGCGCGCAGCCGCTCGATGACCGTGCCCCCCAGCTCGCCGCTGCCCACCACGAGCGCGAAGCGCTGGTTGTAGCCCTGGCGCCGAGCGAAGCGCAGGGCCTCGCGAAACACGGAGCGGGCGATGGAGACGGCGGCGATGGAGAAGAGCCAGAAGTAGACGATGACCACGCGGGAGTAGTCGTACTCCCGGAAGAAGAACGTCATGACGGCCACCAGCACCAGGGCCGCCACGGACGAGGCCTTGGCCACGTCGGCCACCTCGGACAGCCGCGAGCCGATGCGCCGGGGCCGGTAGAGGTCGAAGGCGCGGAAGGAGATACCCCACACGACGAGGATGGGCACCACCATGAGGAGGTAGGGGCCAAGAGGCGGCACCTCCTGGTGGCGCAGCGGCGGGCCGGCGAGGTAGAAGCGGGTGAGGTAGGCCAGGAACCAGCAGCCGAGGACGACGAGGAGATCCCCTGCCAGCGTGACCTGCTCGAGGAGCCGCGAGTGGGCCTTCAGCACGGGAGGCGCTCCGACATCCGCGCCCGGAGGTAGGTCTCGACACGCTCCTTGAAGAGCGGCCGGTCGAAGGCCTCGGCGCGGCGGCGGAGGGCCTTGGGCTCGAACTGGTGATCCTCCCACTCGAAGCGCTCGATGGCGCCGGCCAGGTCGTCCACCGTCTGGCGCTCGAAGAAGAGGCCCGTGGGAGGCTCGGGGCCTCCGGGCGGGACGACGGTCTCCAGCACCCCCCCCGCGCCCAGCGCGATGACCGGCCTCCCCGAGGCCATGGCCTCGAGCGGCGTGATGCCGAAGTCCTCGAGGGTCGGGAAGAGGAGGGCCCGGCAGCGCGCGAGCAGACCCGCCACCTCCGCGTCGTCCCGCCAGCCCAGGAGCTCCACCGTGGGCCCCGCGAGCCGGCGGAGCCGCGCCTCCTCGGGGCCCGTCCCCACCACCACGAGACGGCGCCCGAGCCGCCCCGCTGCCTCCACGGCCAGGTCCACGCGCTTGTAGGGCGTCAGCGCGGAGACGACCAGGTAGAAGTCGCCCGGGGGCTCGTCCGGGTGAAAGCGCGCCACGTCCACCGGCGGATAGATCACGTCGGCGTCGCGGCCATAGGCGCGGCGGATGCGGCCGGCGATGAAACGGGAGATGGCCACGAAATGATGGACGCCGGCAGCCGTGCGCCGGTCCCACCGGCGGAGCCAGGCTGCGAGCGCCGGCATCAGCGCGCGGGTGACGGGCCCCGCCCGCCGGCCGAAATAGTCGTCGTAGAGATCCCAGACGTAGCGCATGGGCGTGTAGCAGTAGCAGACGTGGAGCGCCCCCGCCGGGACGCGCACGCCCTTGGCGACGGCGTGGCTTCCAGAGAGGATCAGATCGTAGCCGCGAAGGTCGAGGCTCCGGATGGCCGCGGGGAAGAGGGGGAGGTACGCGCGGTAGCGCTGGCGCGCCCCGGGCAGCCGCTGGACGAAGGAGGTGACCACGCGGCGGCGCTCGATGATGGGCGACACCGAGCCCGGGACGTGCAGCAGCGTGAACAGGTCGGCGTCGGGGAAGAGCTCGCAGAACACCTCGAGGCAGCGCTCCCCGCCCCGCATCCCGGTCAGCCAGTCGTGGATCAGCGCCACTCTCATGGCCGCCCCCGGGCCCGGGAGCTCAGCGCGGCGAAGGAGGGGTCCGCCGGCGCCAGTAGTCGAGGAGGTCGCTGAGCGTCTGCTCGAAGGGGATCTCCACCTTCCAGCCCGTGGCCTTGTGCATCCTGGAGGGATCGCCCTCGAGCACCATGACGTCGGAGGGGCGGAGCCGCGCGGGATCGGTCTCGACCTGGATCCCCTTCACCGTGGACTGATCGAGGAGGAAGTCGAGCACCTGCTGGATGGCCCAGGTGCGCCCCGAGCAGAGGTTGTAGACCTCGCCGGGCTCGCCGTGCTCCAGGAGCAGCCAGTAGCCGCGCACGATGTCGCGCACGTCGGAGTAGTCGCGGCGCGGCTTGAGGTCGCCCACGTGGATGACGGCCTCTCGCAGCCCCGCCTCGATCTCGGCCACCTGTTTGGCGAAGTTGGAGGTCACGAAGACATCGCCTCGACGCGGCCCCTCGTGGTTGAAGGCGCGGCTCCTGATGATGGGCAAGCCGTAGCTCTTGAAGTACTGGTACCCCATCGTATCCTGGGTCACCTTGCTCACGGCGTACGGCGACAGCGGCCGCAGCGGATTGCTCTCCTTGATGGGGAGCTCCTCCGGGTAGCAGAGGCCGTACTCCTCGCTGCTGCCGACGACGAGGAGGCGGGGGCAGATCTTGAGCCCCCGGATGGCCTCGAGCAGGTTCACCTGCGAGAGGATGTTGATGCTCAGCGTCTCCGCCGGCGCCTGCCAGGAGGCCCCCACGAAGCTCTGGGCGGCGAGGTGGACCACGTAGTCGGGCTGGGCGGTCTCCAGGAGCCCGCGCACGGAGGAGAGATCACGCAGGTCCGACTCGATCAGGGTGATCTTCGATCGCAGGTGGTCGATGTTCTCCGTCTTGCTCCGCCAGCGGGCCGACCCGAACACCTGGGCGCCGCGGGCCAGGGCGAACTCGGTCATGTGGCTGCCGACGAACCCCGTGATTCCGGTGATCAGTACTCGCATCCGTCTCAGTCTCCCGCCGCCCGGGCTGTCGCGAATCTCTGCGCGAAACGACCCGCATTATAACCTAGACGCGACGCAGTCGGACGCTGGAAAAGCCCGCAGGACCTCGCGGTAGAGCGTGGCGACCTCGGCCGCCATGCGATCGGCCGAGAAGTGCCTGGCCACGCGCGCCCGCCCCTCGGCCCCCATGACGCCTCTCCGCGCGTCGTCCCCCAGGAGCGCCCCCACCGCCGCGGCCAGCGCCCGCGGATCCCGCGCCGGCACCAGCAAGCCGGTCACGCCCTCCTCGACCACATCGACATGCCCCGGCACCCGGGTGGCGACCACGGGAACCTCGCAGGCCATGGCCTCGAGGAGCGTCAGCGGCAGCCCCTCTCCGAGCGAGGCGGAGGCGTAGACATCCATGGCGGGCAGGCACCGCGCCGCGTCGGGAATGGCTCCGGCAAAGACCACCCGCCCGTGGACCCCGAGCGCGGCGGCGCGCGCCCGCAGCTCCCGCTCCCCGCCCCCCTGCCCCACGAGCAGGAGCGCCACCGACGGGAAGCGCGCGGCCAGCGCGGAGAGTCCCTCCAGCAGGACGCCGAGCGCCTTCACCGGGTCGAAGCGGGCGATGGTGCCGATCACGAGCGCCCGGGGCGGGAGCCCGAGCGCCTCGCGGGTCAGCGGCCGCTCTCCGGCGAGGGCCCTCACCCGCGCCAGGTCGATCCCGTTGACGATCACCCGGGAGCGGTTCACGGGTGAGAGCCCGAGCGCTCTCGCCTCGCGCGCCTGACTCTCGGAGACATGGACGAGGGTGTGTGTGAGGCGCGCCAGCCCACGCTCGAGTGCGAGGTACCCCCAGCGCAGGCCCGGCGGGTACCCCGAGTAGTGCAGACCGTGAAAGGTGTGGATGGCCGGGATGCCTACCGCGCGGGCGCCGAGCCTGCCGTACAGCCCGGCGCCCTTGCCGTGGGAATGCACCAGCCGGATCCCGTGCCGGCGGACGAGGCGGACGACCGCGCTCAGGGCGCCCGGCGAGAGCCGGTCGGAGGCCACCTCCACCACGTGGGCTCCGAGCTGTCGAAACGTCTCCACGTACGGGCCCCCGCCCGGCGTCCCGACGCTGACGGCGAACTCCGTCCGCGGCAGCCGCGCGATCACGTCGCGGACATGGGCAGGCCCACCGCCGAGCTCCGACGAGACGAGCAGCTCGAGCACCCGTATCGGGGCTGACACCTCAGCGCCCCAGCGCCGCCCGCAGCCCGCGCCGCAGCGCCGCGGGCAGCGCGAGCGCCGCGGCCGGGCGCAGGGCGTGCACCGCGCAGCGCCAGGGATAGTCGCCGCGGCGGATCGCCTGCCAGCGCACCCGGGCCTCCGTGCGCAGGCGGTCTCCCTCCCGCTCGATCGAGACCCGGCCGGGCAAGAGCCGCCGGACCACGAGCACATCGCGCAGGTTGGCCATGCGGGTGGCGCGGCTCAGGCGCATCCACAGGTCGTAGTCCTGGGCCACCGGGAGCGTCTCGTCGTAGCCGCCTGCCCGCTCGCAGAGCCAGCGCCGCAGCATCACCGAGGAGTGGACGAAGGGGTTCTCGCGGATCAGCGCGCGCCGGAGGGCGGCATCGTCCTCCGGGGGGCGGACCACGCGCACCTCGCGTCCGGCGCCGTCCACCTCACGCGCCGCCGTCCCCAGGAGCCCCACCTCCGGGTGGGCGTCGAGGAAGACGCGCTGGCGAGCCAGCCGTTCGGGCAGCGCGAGGTCATCGGCATCGAGCCGGGCCACGAGAGGGGCCCGGGCCAGCCCCAGCGCCCGGTTCAGCGCGGGCGTGAGCCCCCGGGGCTTCCCGCGCTCCAGCCTGAGCCTCGGATCGGGCACCGCCTCGAGGAGCCCGGGGGTCCCGTCGGTGGAGCCATCGTCGATCACGATGAGCTCCAGGTCTCCGGCGGTCTGGGTGAGCACGCTCTCGACCGCCTCCCGCACCCAGGGGGCGCCGTCCCGGACGGCCATCAGCACCGATACCGCGGGCGCGCTCACGCCGGGGCCCGCCGGGCCTCCAGGGCCAGCACCCGGGCCCAGTGCCTCACACCGGGCAGCCGTCCGAAGCGCCGCTCGAGGCGGAAGCGGCGCTCGGCATCCGGGGCGACCCGCCGGGAGCACGGGATCCAGTAGCCCGAGACGCGCACCCCGGTGAAGCCCGCTCCGCGGCACAGCCGGCCCAGCTCGCCGCGGGTGACGAAGTCGTGGGTCGCCCAGTTGCGCTCGTCGGTCCAGAACTCGCGCGCGTGATAGGTGGCCAGGTACTTGCGGAAGAGGCGGGCGGCCCGGAGCAGATTGTGGTGGGGCTCGAGCAGGTAGAGCCGCCCCGCGGGCCTGAGCGCCCGGGCCAGCGTCGCGAAGACCTCGGGGCGCCGGTGGAAGTGGTGGAGGCTCTGGATGACCAGCGCCGAGTCGAAGGCGCCGGCGGCGACCCCGGCGGCCCAGGTCTCCGCGGTGGCGGTCACCACCTCCACGTTGGCCAGCCCCTCCGCCCGGCAGCGCTCGCGCAGCAGGCGCGCGAGGTCGGGGACGGGCTCCACGGCGAGGACGCGCTCGGCCCGGCGGGCGATGAGCGCCGTGAAGTAGCCGCTGCCGGCCCCGAGCTCCAGTGCGCGGCCATAGCCCTCGGGAGCCCAGTGGGAAGCGACGAGGGGCTGCGCCGGGTACTCGTGCTGTTCCGCCTCGGCGTAGCCGTGGATGCTGTCGTAGGCGGCGGCCCTCTCCCCGGAGTAGATCTCCTCGTTGAACGCGCGGTTGATCCGGTCGAGCCGCTCGCGCGAGGCGGGCGACAGGAGCGCGAGCTTGAGCGGATGGGGCAGCAGCAGGTACAGGAGATAGTTCCGCCGCCCGATCTCGATGCGGATCACCGCTTGCGGAACACGAGGTTGAAGTACGGGAGGGCCAGAGAGGGGCTCTGCCCCGCCGCCGCCAGGAGCGCGCAGCAGATGGCGAAGAGCGGGAGCACGGCCCGCCGGGCGCGCGAGCGCGCGGTGTCGCGGAAGAAGCGCCAGCCGTAGCCCGCCGCCTCGGTGGCATCCTCGAGGCCGGCCCCGCCCGTCGAGGGCAGGCACTCACGGAGCGAGGCGTTGCGCCAGCCCGTCCCGTCCGCCGTGAACTCCTCGTAGGGCACCGCCCGGAACGTGCCGGCCCTGAGAGCCCGCGCGTAGCGGTACGCGAGCCCAGACGGCAGCCACTGCACCAGCGGCAGCCCCACCGAGTGCGTCTCGAGGGGAAAGAGCCGATTCGGCGTGTCCAGGATGGCGATGTGGCCGCCGGGCGCGAGGACGCGGTAGTACTCGTCCACCTGCGCGCGCCGGGTGCGCACCGGCAGGTGCTCGATCACGCCGATGACGAGGACGAGGTCGAAGGCGCCATCGGCATACGCCAGGCGCTGCGTCTCGTCGTTGCCGAGGAGCGCGACCTCCCGGACCCGGCCGAGACCGAGCTCCTCGACCTTGGCGCGGACCATGGCGACGAAGGCGGGATCCGTGTCGAAGGTCGCGATCCGGGCCACCTCGGGCTGCTCGGCCACGTACTCGGTGATGTGGCCGAAGGAGCAGCCGACTTCGAGCACGGACAGGCCGCGGGCTCCGCGGCCCCGGAGGTAGCGGAACAGCGGCTCCAGGAAATGGCGGCCCCGGCTCTCCTTGAACGGGAAGTAGAGCGCCGCGCGGCGGGCCCCCTTGCGCTCGACGAGCATGCGCACGACGCGCTCGCTGTAGGCCGTGCTGTACTCGTGGCCGGCGACGGTGAGCACGCGCCGATCGCCGAGGTCGCGGAGCCGGTAGTCGGGTTCGCTCATCCCTGGCAGTATAGCAACGGCTCAGCGGCGCGAAGGCTTGACCGCCACGGCGAGGATCATGTGGGCGAAGAGGCGCAGGGTGGGCGGCGCGTAGAGGAGGCCCCGGAGGATCCGCCCCACGGCGGCACGGACCCCCGGCGGAGGCGCTGGCGCGTGTGGGGGGCGGTGAGTGACCGGTGCTCCCACCCCTGCGGGGAGCCTGCGCTCCCGCCGCGTGACGCCGCGGAGCGCCTGCCGAAGCATGCGGGCGGGATCGTAGGGATGGAAGGAGCGGACCTGGAACCCGCGCGCCTCGAGGAAGCGGCACACCTCGCCCCGCGTGAAGGCGAACTGGTAGAAGTCGCCACCCCGGGCGCGGCTCCGCCGCGCCTCGCGCGCCAGCCAGGGGCCGAGGAGCCGGCGCGCGCCATTCCAGTACGGGACCGACAGCAGGAGCGTTCCGCCCGGAGCGAGGACGCGGGCCGCCTCGGCGACGATGGCGTCGGGACCGCCGGGATCGTGCTCGACGACTCCCAGGGAGAGATACGCCCGCACCGCCCCGTCCCGGACGGCGAGCGCGCGAAGGTCCATCACGGCGAGCGGCGCGCCGGCGCGAACCCCCTGACGGAGCGCCTCGAGGCTCCAGTCGGCGCCGACCGCGGCCCGTCCGCGCGCCCTCAGGAGCAGCACGTACTGGCCGAGCCCGCAGCCCGCCTCCAGGAAACGGCCGTCGGCGGGCAGGTGGCGCTCGATGAGGCCGGTGAGGGGGGAGCGGACCGCGACAGCCAGGAGCTCCTCCACGGAGTGCCCGCCCCAGTGCTCGCTCCAGAACGCGGAGGTGGCCGAGCGCGAGTAGTAGGCCAGCGGCACCCCTAGCGCCTCCCCCGCCCCACGTCCTCGAGGAGCGCGATCTCCCGCGCCACGAGGGCCGGGAGACCGTAGCGCTCCTCGATGAGCGCGCGGGCAGCGCTCGCCAGCGAGGCCGCGAGCCCGGGCTCGGTGAGCACCCGGACGAGGCAGGAGGAGAGCGCCTCTGGGCTCCGCGGATCGAACAGGAGCCCGGTCTTCTCGTGGGTGACGATCGACCGATTCCCCTCGCAGTCGGACGCCACGCAGGGCAGCCCGCAGGCCATGGCCTCGAGGAGCACCTTCGGGTGGCCCTCGGTGAACGAGGCCAGGACGAACGCGTCGGCCGACGCGTAGATCTCGGGCAGCGTCCTCTGGTCCATCACGCCCAGGAACTGCACGTCAGCGCGAAGCTCCCTTGCCAGAGCCTCGAGCTCGTCCTTCTGAGGCCCGGCACCAACGGTGACGAGCTGGACCCCGGCTCCGTGCTGGGCCTGGATCGCGGCGCCGGCCGGCTTGGTCGCCCACACCAGCGTCTCCAGGTTCTTCTCTTCAGACAGGCGCCCGACGTAGAGGATCCGTCGAGGCGCTCCCGGCGGGCGTCCCGCGCGGTCCCCGCGAAAGGCGAAGAGCCCGGTGTCGACCCCGTTGGGGATCAGCTCCACCCGCCGCGCGCCCAGCGACAGCGCGCGCGCGCGCAGCGCCTCGGTGGTGGCGATCACGGCGGCAGCGCGCCTGAGCCCCCGGCGCTCCACGACCGCCTTGACCCAGCGCTTCGGGCCCGGGCGGGAGAGGCGGCCATAGGAGAAGCCATAGGTCGTGACATAGGGGATGCCGAAGCGACGGCGTGCGGCCAGCGCCGGGATCACGCCCGTGATCTGGAACACCCTCAGGACGTCGCACTGGCGGAACTCGGTGGCATGGGCGCGCGTCATCGCCAGGGCCCGCCGGCCCCGCCACAGGGGTCGTGGGGACGCGAGCACCGTCACGCGCGCCAGCAGCTCCGGATCGTCGGTGAACTCGGCCAGGGATTCCGGCAGATAGCTGAAGTAGTAGAGACCGTCGAAGGCCCGCGCATAGGGACGCAGGTAGCCGTCGACGAGCCGGGACTGCTGGCCCGTCGTCGCCAGCTCGCGGATGCCGCCGCCGAGGGCAGGCAGGAGCCCGACCCGCATCAGGGCGCCTTCCTCGCCACCGCGCGGAAGCCCGTGCTCTCCTGCGGCCGGCGCAGCACGGCGGCTCGCTTCCACCGGCTCAGACGGTCATAGAGCGTCAGCGAGAGTCCCCCGATGGCGTCGATGGCACCCGCCCAGGGCGTGTCCAGCACCACCGGCATGAGGTCGCCCTCGACCGTGAAGCCGCCCGCGCGGAGCTCGGCCAGGAACTCCGCCCGCGTGTACTCGATCTTGTGATCGGGATCGGAGTAGGCGAACAGCGCCGCCTCCCGCAGGGTCTGCCGCCAGCGCGTCTCGCGGTTGGGCCCCGAGACCAGCAGGTGCCCATCGTCCTTCAGCACGCGGCGGATCTCGCGGAGCACGCCCACGCGCGGCGTCAGATGCTCGATCACGTCGAGGAAGAGCGCGGCGTCGAACAGGCGGTCGGGGAAGGGAAAGGGCCCGGTGATGTCCCAGGCGAAGACCCGCGCATTGGCGAGGCCCTGCTCGCGGATCCCCCGCGCGGCGATGGGCAGCTGGCCCAGGTCGTAGTCGAAGCCGACGATGGCGCGGCAGCGCGTCGCCGCGCGCCGGAGATGGGCACCGTTGGCGCAGCCGACATCGAGGACGAGATCCCCGGCGTCCAGGTACGGCAGGTACCAGTCGTGCCACGCATGCCCGACGAGGTGCTTGGGGTGAATGGGGTACGGGCGCTTCCCCGTCCAGTGCACGAGCCGGACGCCCACGGCCTTGCCACGACGGTTGACGAGGTCCACGGCCCGTACCAGGAGTCGCCCGAGCGCGGTCACGCGGTCCCCTTCCCGCCGCGGCGGCGCCACGCCTCCAGCGCCCGCTCGTAGACCCGGCGCGTCCCGTCGACACACCCCTCCCAGCGGAACAACCTGTCGACCCGCTCGCGGCCGGCGGCCCCGAGCCGTGCCCGCAGCCCGCTGTCCTCGAGCAGGAGAAGCAGCCGCTCCACGAAGCGGCCCGGTGCCGCCGGGTCGCACAGGAAGCCCGCCTCGCCGTCCCGCACCAGCTCGGGGATCGAGCCCCGGTCCGAGGCCACCACCGGCACGGCCGAGGACATGGCCTCGGCCACGGTGAGCCCGAACCCCTCCATGGCGGAGGGGAAGACGAAGACGTCGCCGAGGTTGAAGTGCGGGGCCTTCTCGGCGTCCGGAACGTAGCCGGTGAACACCACGCTCTCCCCGAGCCCGATCCGCCGCGCGTGTCGGCGCAGCGCCCCGAGGAGCGGGCCGCCTCCCGCCAGGAGGAGCCGCGCCTCCGGCCGGCGGGCGACCACCGCGCTCCAGACATCGAGGAGGAGGAAGAGGTTCTTCCGCGGCTTGAGGCCGCCGAAGAAGAGCACGGCGGGCCGGCCGCGGAGCCCGTAGCGCTCCACCAGGTCCGCCCGGCGCGGGCGCGGCGCGAAGACGGGATCGACGCCGTAGTGGACCACCGACACGTGATCGGTCCGCGCCCCGAGATCCTCGCCGAGCTGCCGCCGGCCGAACTCGCTGCCCACCACCACGGCGTCGGCGCCCTCGACGACGCGCTTCTCGATGAGGGCGTTGAGCGGGCTCGGGTCCAGGTGATGGTGATGGGCGACCACCGGCACATCCAGTCCGAAGCGGCGCCGCGCCCACAGGGCCGAGGGGCCGATGTACCGCAGGGAGTGGACCCGGAGGAGGTCGAAGCCCACGCTGTCCCAGACCCGCTTGACGGCCCGGGGCACCACGGCGGGGGCGACCCACCAGCGCAGCCCCCGGCCCATCGGGAAGCGGTGGACGGTCCAGTTCTGCGCCTCGGCGGGATACGGTCGGCCCCGTGCCAGGATGATCTCGATCCGGGCCCCGGCGCGGCCGAGCCGGACCAGGAGCTCCCGCTCGTAGGTTTCTCCCCCCGAGGTCGTCTCGGGGGCCACACCGCAATGAGGCGTGCAGATCCGCATGCCGTCACCGCTTCCGGGCGATGACGACATAGCCGGTCGTGTAGCTGGAGAGAAAGGCCGAGCGGGCCGTCGCCGCGCGGTGGTCGAGCCGGCCCAGGCAGAAGCCCACCGCGAGCACGGGCAGCGCCAGGAGCGCTCGCAGCGGCCGCGAGGCCACCTGGGCCCCGGCCTGGCGCAGCATGTGGGCGAGGGTGCCGAAGAAGTATCCCTGCTGGGTGACCTGGTCCACGCGGAGACCGGCGCGCTCGAGAAGCTCCACCAGCCGCCCCCCCGAGAAGCGCTGGCGATCGGCGATGTGATCCACCCGGTGCAGGAGCGGCGCCGAGAGCACCAGCTGGCCATCCGGGACGAGGACGCGACTGAACTCGGCCAGCATGGTCTCGTAGCGGTCCACGTACTGTATGACTTCCTGGCACAGGATCCGGTCCACCGAGGCTTCCCTGATGGGGAGCGCCTCGGCATCGCCCAGGATGTCCGGCTCGGCCCGCGGGTCGATGTTCAGCAGCACCCAGCGCCTGACGGCGCCCCGGGGCGGGCGGAAGCGTCCGCGCGGCTGGCGCCGGCCGCCCACGTCCAGCACCACGCCCCTGAAGCTCCCCGCACAGCGCGCGAGCTCGGCGTCCAGGAGGGTGCGGCGATGGGAGGCTCCGAGGGAGGTGCGGATCATGACGCCTGCGCCTCGCCCCGCACCTCTCGGTAGAGAGCGAGCATCAGGTCGACGCTCGTCTCGGCATCCAGCTGCCGCTCGATGTGGCGCCGCGCCTGGGTGCCGAGCGCGCGCCGGAGCGCGTCGTCGGCGAGGAGCCGCGTGATGGCGCGCGCCAGCCCATCGGGGTCGCCCCGCTCCACCAGGAGGCCGGTGACGCCGTCCTCGATGAGCTCGGGGGTGCCGCCCACACGGGTGCCGATGACGGGCCGGCCGGCCGTCATCGCCTCGACGATCACCCGGCTCAGCGCGTCGGGAATCACCGAGGGTGTCACCACCATGTCGGCCACGGCGTACAGCGCGAGCACCTCGGCATTGGGCAAGGCCCCCAGCCGGCGGATCCAGGGGGCCCCGCTGGCGCCGGGGAGCTCGCCGTCGCCCACGAAGACGAACAGGGCCTCGGGAACCGTCTCGACCACGCGGGCGGCGGCCGCCGCCACGTCGGGCGTGCCCTTGCCGGGAGAGAGCTTGCCCACGCAGAGGATGACGGGGTGGCCCGCGAGCCCGTGGGCCCGGCGCAGGGCGGCGGCCCGCTCCTCGGAGGCGGGCACCAAGACGGGGGGAATGGTGTGGATCGTCCGGACCCGACGCACCCCCTCGAGGAGACCGGAGCGCCGGTAGACGTCGAGGATCCCGTCGCTCACGCCGACCACGGCGTCGAGCCGCCTGAGCAGGCGCTGCTTGAACGAGGCATCGAGCCAGCCGGCCAGGAAGCCCAGCTTGACGCGAAGCCGGCGGCGCCGTCCCGCCCCGTACAGGGCGAAGTACTCCTCGGAGCACTCGCGCCAGAGCTTCCGCACGCCGCAGTCGGCGGGCCGCCTGTCCCCGTGGTGCAGGCACATGGGCGCCGCGTCGATGAGGCTTCCGTCGCGGATCGTGAGCACCAGCGGCACCCGGGTGAGCGCGCGGGCGATGATGCCGGGCAGCAGCATGTGCTTGTTCTGGGCGTGCAGGACCTGGGCGCCCTCGGCGCGCGCGATCCGCGCCAGCTGGAGCCCGGCCCAGAGGGCGAAGAGCGGGCTCCGCAGCACGCGCGGCGGCAGCCCGGGGCGCCCGGGTTCGCGCTTGAGGGGGAACGGGAAGCGCCGCACGCGGACTCCGTCGCGCTCCTCCACGGCCGGGGCGCCGTAATTGGGCGTGACCACCACGACGCGGAGCCCGCGGCGGGCGAGCGCCCGGGCGAGCGCCTCGGTGCTCCACTCCGCGCCGCCGGGAGCATGCGGCGGGAAATACTCGTTGGCGAGGCAGACGTTCATGCCGTCGCTGCCTCGCGCACCGTGACGTAGCCACCGGCGGGCGCCGCCAGCAGCAGCCGCTCCAGCCACGGAAGCCCACCCAGCACCACGTCCCTGTCATGGAAGGCCAGGACGCGCGCGTCGTCGAT
This sequence comes from Candidatus Rokuibacteriota bacterium, assembly GCA_016188005.1. Classification (NCBI taxonomy): domain Bacteria; phylum Candidatus Rokuibacteriota; species Candidatus Rokuibacteriota bacterium. The sequence goes on from JACPIQ010000056.1 coordinate 47,361, forward strand.
CGGGGTCAGCCCCTCGGCGGGCGCCCAGCGGAGGGCGCCGAGACAGGAGAGGTAGCGGAGCCCGGTCTCGGCGGCGGCGGCCAGCGTCTTGCGCGAGAGCACATTGCCGGGGGGCACGAAGGTCTCGACGGCGCGGCCGAGGAAGTCCTGGAGGATCGCCTGGGCTCGGCGGAGATGCTCGCGGTGGACGGCCTCCGGGAGCCAGTCGTAGAACTCGCGGTGTGCGGCACGGTTCCCCGAGAACCAGCGGGGGCGGAACCGCCCTCGGTCGAGGAGGCAGTGGGTGTAGCCGTGGTTGGCGACCTCGAGCAGGCCCCGCTCGACCCCCTGGCGCAGGAGCCGGCTCGCCTCGGGAAACTTCTCCGGGTAGGCCCTGACCGCGCCATCGGCTTCCACCCAGCCGGCGGTGACGGCCACCGTCATGCGGCAACCCCGGGCGGCGAGCTGCCCGAGCAACGCCTCCCAGTCCGAGGCGGCGAGCTCCCGATACGGCCCCCATCGCTTGATCGGCGGCAGGTACTTGAGGAAGAGGACATTGCCGGGCAGCGGCAGCGCCATCCCGCCCAGCCTGAGGCGGGTGAGCCCGTACACCTCGTGGCGCTTGGAGGCGGCCCCCACATCGTCCATGCGCAGCGCCATCGGCGACGCGCTCACCCCGGGGCCGCCTCCCACGCTCACTTCCACGCCAGGATCTCGATGCTCGGCGAGATGCGGAAGAGCCGGTAGTAGCCGCGGATCATCGGCCAGAGGGGGCTCCCCGACTCCCGGGCGCGCGTCCCGGACGGGCCCAGCGGGACGATGCGCGTGCCGGCGTCCCGAAGCAGCCGCTCGAGCGGCCCGCGCAGGAGCGGCGTGAGCGTGTCGACGAAGCGCGTGGGCCGTCCCCGCAGCCGCAGGTAGCAGCGCGCCACGGTCCGCGGCATCCCCGGAAGCCAGAAGAGCTTGTAATGCCCCTCGTAGCAGGCCAGGGCGCTCGGCGCGTGAAGGTAGAGCGCGCCGCCCGTCCTGACCACGCGTACCATCTCCCGCACGGCCGCGGCCGCATCGGCGACGTGCTCGAGCGTGGAGAAGCAGTACACGAGGTCGAAAGCACCTGCGCTGAACGGCAGATGCTCCGCCGCTGCCAGGATCGGGCCGCCGGCTCCCTCGGCCGCCGCCTTGAGCCGGCAGATCTCGACGGCCTCGGGCTCGGTGTCCACGCCCATGGCGGCGGCGCCCGCCCGCCGCGCGATCACGGTGAACCCTCCCGTGCCACAGCCCACGTTCAGGATCGCCAGCCCCGCCACCGTGCGCCCGAGGGCCGCCTCGAGCCGATCCAGGTGCATCGCCTCGTGGGTCTCCTCGTCAAGGCGCGCCTCGACCAGTGCCGCCCAGGCGGGGATGCCGAGGGTGTCACGGTAATAGCGGGTGTAGTACTCGGCGACCCGACGGCGGACGGGCTCGGGCCATGGGCGCGGGGAGCCGGCCGGGCTCATGGCGAGAGCCGCGAGCGAAGCGCCTCCACGACGGTCACCCGTTCCTCGGGTGTGATCCCCACCGAGCACGGCAGCGACAGCCCGCGGTCGTAGAGCCGGGTGGCGACGTCCACGCGATAGGCCTGGGCGCCGGCGAAGAGCGGCTGCAGGTGCAGCGGGCGCCACAGCGGCCGGGCGCCGATGCCGGCGGCGCTGAGCTCCCGCAGCAGCGCCCGGACATCGGGGCAGCGCCGCTGCGGCAGGAGCGCCGCGGCCATCCAGTAGCTCGAGCGCGCCCAGGGAGCCTCGACGAACGGGCGCACGCCGTCGATGGCCCCCAGGGCCTCCCGGTAGAAGGCGGCGGTGGCGCGCTTGGACTCGATGAAGCCGTCGAGCTGCTCGAGCTGGGCCACGCCGAGGGCCGCCTGGATATTGGTGAGGCGGTAGTTGAAGCCCAGCTCCTCGTGGATGTACTCGATGGGGTCGGTGCGGGCTTGCGTGGTCAGCGTCCGCAGGCGGCCGGCCAGCGCGGCATCCCCGGTCAGCACCATGCCGCCCCCCCCCGTCGTGATGATCTTGTTTCCGTTGAAGGACAGACAGGCGAGCCGCCCGTCGCCGCCCACGCGGCGGCCCCGATACCGCGCGCCCAGCGCCTCGGCCGCGTCCTCGACGATCGCCAGCGGATAGCGGCCGGCCACCTCGAGCAGCGGGTCGAGGTCGCAAGGGTGGCCGTAGAGATGCACCGGCAGGAGCGCGCGCACGACGCGGCCGGTGGCGCGGTTGACGGTGCGCCCGGCCCTCGTGAGGCACTCCCGGGCGAGGAAGTCGGCCACCTTCTGCGGGTCCACCCCCCAGGAGGCCTCCTCCGAGTCGAGGAATACCGGATGCGCGCCACAGTAGGCGACGGCATTGGCGGTGGCGATGAAGGTCAGACTGGGGACCAGCACCTCGTCGCCGGGCTCGACGCCGGCGACCCTCAGCGCCACGTGGAGCGCGGCGGTGCCATTGACTGTCGCCACGGCGTGGGGAGCGCCCACGTAGCGCGCCACCTCACGCTCGAAGCGCTCGATGAACGGCCCGGCCGAGGAGACCCAGTTCGTGTCGAGGCACTCCTTGAGGTACCTCCACTCATTGCCCGCGAGCCGGGGCACAGCGTTCGGAATGGGGGGCGTGCGCGGGATCACGGCCGGCCTCCGCGTCGCTCCCACCAGGCCCGGTACCAGTCGAAGGTCTCCCCGACCCCTGCCTCGAGCGGCACCTTCGGGGCGAAGCCCGTCAGGGCGCGGAGCCGCGTCAGGTCGGGACAGCGGCGCTCCACCGAGCCCGGCGGGGCGGGCAGGTGCTGGATGGCGGGCTCGAAGCGGGCCGCCCGCAGGATGATCCGCAGGAGGTCCTCCATCGTGGTCTCCTCGCCGTCATTGCCGATGTTCACGACCCGTCCCCGGGCGGCCTCGACCGCCACGAGACGGGTCATGGCCTCCACGGCGTCGGCCACGTGGCAGAAGGCGCGACGCTGCGCGGCGCCGTAGAGGCGGAAGGGGCGCTCCCGCCTGACGGCGCGGAGGGACAGCTCCGGGACGACGTGGTCGGTGCCCATGCGCGGCCCGTAGACATTGTGGAAGCGGCCGATCACGACGGGAAGACGGCGGGCCCGCGCGGTATGGATCACCGCGGCCTCGCCCAGGATCTTGCTGGCGGCGTAGGCGAAGCGCGGGGCGGCCACGTCGGGGACGGAGAGCGGCACATCCTCGGGCGTGGGCACGGGCAGCGCCCCTGCCGTGACGCCGCCCGCATAGGTCTCGCTGGTGGAGGCGAAGAAGAGCACCTCGCCGCCGCCGGGCAGCCAGTCGAGCACCTCCAGCACGGAGCGTGTGTTGACGCGGATGACGCGCGCGGGATCGCTCTCGACGTTCCGGACTCCCACCACGGCCGCCAGCATGTACACCTGCTCCCACTGGCGCGGCAGCGAGCCGAGCGCGCCAGGGCGCGTGAGATCTGCCTGGACGAGCACGACGTTCGGGCGGGCGCAGAGGGCCTGGAGCTCCGCGTCCCGGCGGCCCCGGGAGAGGTCGTCGACCAGGGTCAGGGCATGCCCCTCCCCGGCCAGGCGCGAGGCCAGATGGTAGCCGATGAAGCCGGCCCCGCCGAGGACGAGGATTCTAGCCATAGCCGATCCCCGCATAGCGGACTCCGGCGGCTCGCGCCGCCTCCTCGCCCAGGATGCGCCAGCAGTCGTAGAGCACGGCCGGACGCCTGAGCGCGCCGAGGAGCTTCGGGAGATCGGCCCTGGCGTAGTCCGGGTGATTGGTGACGACGAGGACCGCGTCGGCCCCATCGAAGCCCGCCTCGAGCGTCACGGGCGTCGCGCCGAGGCCCGCGATCACGTCACCCCGGACGAGGAAGTCATGGCCCCGCAGGGCGAGCCCGGCGGCGCGGAACAGGGGGAGCATGGGGACGATGGGCGTTCCCCGCATGTCGTCGGTGGGCGGCCAGCCCTTGTAGGCCCAGCCGAGGACGCAGAGCCTGGCGCCCTCGGCCCTGCCGCGCGTCTCGCGGATGAGGGCCACCAGCCGCTCCGCCACGTGTAGCGGGAGCCGCTCGTTGAGGCCGCGGGCCTGGCCGACCAGCCAGGGGGCATACCCCGCCCGCGTCGCGGCACTCAGGAGGATGTAGGGGTCCTTGGACAGGCACCCGCCGCCCACGAAGCCGGGACTGGCCAGGTCCGGTCGCGGGTAGTCGAGATTGGCGGCCCGGATCACTTCCAGCGGGTCGAGGCGGAAGCGCTCCGCGATGAGCGCCACCTCGTTGCCATAGGAGTAGATCAGGTCGGTGTGGCAGTTGTTCACCAGCTTCACGAGCTCGGCCGTCTCCAGCGAGGCCACGAGGACGACCCGCCGGGTCACGCGGGCGAAGAGCGCCACCGCGCGCTCGCGGCTCTCGGCGTCCAGCCCACCGACCACCTGGGGCAGCTCCTCCAGCTCGCGCAGGGCCTGGCCCTGGATCGTGCGCTCGGGTGCGAAGGCCAGCCGCGGCCGCGCCCAGCGCGCGCGGAGCTCGGGAAGCACGACCTCCCGTGTGGCCCCCACCGGCACCGTGGAGCGCACGATGACGAGCGTGTCCTCCCCGCAGCGCTCCGCGATGTGGCGGGCCGCCAGCCTCAGGTTGCCCAGCTCGGGGGCATGCGTGTCCGGGCTCACCGGCGTCGACACGCACAGGATGGCGGCGTCGAGCCCCCCGGCTGGCAAGGCCGACCCCACATGGAGACGCTCCCCCAGGAAGCGTCGCAGCCCTTCCTCCACCCCCGGCTCGAAGAGATGGGGCCGGCCGGCGCCGAGGGCGGCCAGGACATCCGGGGAGGCGTCCATCCCGTGGACCGCGAAGCCCTTGCGGCACAGCGTCACCGCCAGCGTCAGCCCGACATAGCCCAGGCCGACGACGCCGATCGCGGTCATCGCGCTCGCCTCACCGCCAGGGCGCGCTTCGGCTCGCACCCCCCCGGGTCCATCGCTCCCCTCACCGCCAGCGCGCGCTTCGGCTCGCACTTCAATCCAGCAGGCCTTCGGCCATGTCGCGGTTGGCCTTCTCGAGGTCGTGGTGGCGGCCGACATCGAGCCAGTACTCGCGGATGAGGTGGGCCGCCACGGGCTTCCCCGCGTCGATGAGCAGGCGGATCAGATCGGTGGCGTCGAAGTAGCGGCCGGCGGGGATCAGGTCGATCACCGACGGCTCGAGGAGGTAGATCCCCGCGTTGATGGGGAACTCCTTGCGCGGCTTCTCCTCCACGCGGACCACCCGGTCGCCGCTCAGCGTGAACTCGCCGTAGGGGATGTCCACCTGATGGACCGACACGCCCACCGTCATCGCAGCCCCCCCCTGGCTCCGGTGGAACTCCCACATGGCCCGGAAGTCGCACCGGGTGAGGATGTCGGCGTTGACGACGAAGAAGGCGTGATCCAGCCGCTCGCGGAGGAGCGGGAGGGCGCCCATGGTCCCGAGCGGCCGCGGCTCCTCCGCGTACTCGATGCGCACCCCGAGGCGACTGCCGTCGCCCAGCCGCTCCCGGATCATCCCCGACTTGTGGTGGACCGCGATCAGCACCTCCGCGATCCCCGACTGGCGGAGGCGCTCGATGAGGATCTCGACGAGGGGCTTGCCGCCCACGCTGAGGAGGGGCTTGGGGGTGGACTCGGTGAGGGGCCGGAGCCGCCGGCCCTCTCCGCCCGCCATGATCACCGCCCGGCAGCGGAGCGGCGGAGGCGGCGCCAGGAGGTCCTCCAGCCTCAGGAGGTCCACCACCGTCCCGTCGCCGGCGAGGAGCGGAAGGTGCCGGATGGTACGGGCCCGCATGAGGTCCAGCGCCTCGGCCGCCCCGAGCCCGGCCGTCGCCACCACCGGCGCGCGGTTCATCACCTCGCCAGCGCTGGCCTCCAGGGAGACGCCACGGAGGATGGCCTTGCGGAGATCGCCGTCGGTGAGGAGTCCGAGCAGGCGGCCGGCGCCGTCCACCACCAGGGCGATCTGCTTCCCGCTGCGGGTGATCCGCTCGATCACCTCGCGCAGGCTCGCCCCCGCGGCCACCAGGACATCGCCGATGGGGCTCATCCAGCGCTCACTCCGCATCCGCCGACCGCTTCTGGATCAAGCGCGCGTCGAGGGACACCGCCCGGAGCAGCTCCACGATGCGCGGGGCGGCGCGGCCGTCGCCATAGGGATTGGCGGCCTCACGCAGCCCCGCGCGGAAGCCCGGCGTGAGCGCCGCCTCGACGCCGCGGACGATGTCCTCCCGGCCGTAGCCGACATCGACGACATTGCGCCCGCGCAGCCGGCCGCGCTGTCGGCTGCCGACATTGACGACGGGCAGCCCGAAGGACGGGGCCTCGATGAGCCCGCTCGAGGAGTTGCCGACCATGACCGCCGCGTGGGAGAGCAGGGAGAGATAGAGGCGGTCGCCCAGGCTCCTGGCCAGCCGGCAGCGCGGCTGGCGCGCCGCGAACTCCTCGATCCGGTCGATGATGACTCGCCCGGCGGTGTCGGCATTGGGATAGGTGATCACCAGCGCGCCCTCGATCTTCTCCAGCGCGGCCAAGAGCTCGTCCACCTGCGCGCCCGCGTCGGCGGACTCGAGGGTCACCGGATGGAAGGTCGCCAGGAGCCAGCGAGCTGCGACGGGAATCCCGAGCGCCCGGGCGGTGTCCTCTCTGGAGAGGAGCGCGGCGGGCCGGATGCGGTCGAGGCCGGGCGCGCCCACAGCGTGGATCCGCCAGCGCTCCTCCCCCAGCTGCGCGATGCGGGTGGCGTGCACCGGCGCGGAGGCCAGGTGCAGATGGGCCAGCTTGCTGATGGCATGGCGGATCTGGTTGTCCATCGCCCCCTCCGATGCCTCGCCGCCGTGGATGTGGGCGACGGGCAGCGCGAAGGGCAGCGCGGCCACCGCGGCCGCGAGCATCTCGAAGCGGTCGCCGAGCACCACCAGCAGATCCGGGCGAGTCTCGGTGAAGGCCCGGGCGAAGCCCGCCACGCCCTGGGCGGTGGAGCGCGCGATCCCTTCCGGCGAGTCGTCGGTCTCGCTCATCGGGATCCGCGCCGCGATGGGCCAGCCGTCGGCCTCGATGGCCCGCACGGTGAGGCCGAAGTCGGCCTCGAGATGCATGCCTGCCACGAGGAGGAGCAGGCTGAGGTCCGGCACCCGCCGTATCTCCTCGAGAACGGGCAGGAGGTGGCCCCAGTCCGACCGGCTGACGGAGACCACGCCGAGGGCGCGGGCGGGCGGGGTCATGGCTCGCCCAGGGTCTCCCAGCCGATCACCTCGTCGGGCGCCACGTCGCGCCTGACGACCCGCCCGAGGGCGCGGGGCAGGTCGGCCGGCGAGATGCCCGTGCCCGGCCGCTTGATGGCCACGTCGGCGGCCGCCAGCCGCTGGCCGGCCGTGATGGCACGGGCTGCCACCAGGCTCTTGCGGGCGACGCGCCGCGTGTCGGCCTCCGCGGGCATGGGACGCTTGCGGCCGTCGCCGAGCGCCGCCTCCACGCAGCGGGTGGCGCGCACGAGGGCGGCGAACTCCCCGGGGTCCAGTGACGCGCGGTGATCGGGCCCGGGCAACCCCTTGTCGAGGGTCAGATGCTTCTCGATGATGGCCGCCCCGCGGGCCACGGCCGCCACCGCGATCTCGATCCCGCTGGTGTGGTCGGAGAGCCCCACCGGACAGCCGAAGCGCTGGGAGAGCGTGTCCATGGCGCGGAGATTCATCTCGGCGGCGGGCGCCGGATAGGCGCTCAGGCAGTGCAGCAGGGCCAGCGGCGCCTCGCCCGCCTCCCGCAGGGCGGCCACGGCCTGCGCGACCTCGTCGAGCGTCGACATGCCGGTGGAGACGATGACGGGCTTGCCCTTGGCGCCCACGTGGCGGAGGAACGGGAGATTGGTGATCTCCCCCGAGCCCAGCTTGAAGCAGGGCACGCCTAGGCGCTCGAGGAGGTCGGCGCTCGCCGCGTCGAAGGGCGTCGAGAAGAAGACGAGGCCGCGCTCGGCGCAGCGGTCCCGGATCTCCCGGTGAGCGCCCGCGTCGAGCTCGAGCCGCGCCAGCATCTCGCCCTGGCTCCCCGCCTCTCCGGTGGCTTCCCGCTGGTAGTTCGCCTTGGGGGCGTCCCGGCTCACGAGCGCCTCCGTGCTGAAGGTCTGGAACTTCACCGCGTCGGCGCCGGCCTCGGCGGCGGCGTCCACGAGGCGCCGGGCCAGCGCCCGCTCCCCGTTATGGTTGACGCCGGCCTCGGCCACCACGAACACCGGGGCGCCGGGACCGATGCGCCGGCCGGCGACAGCGAACTCCCGCCCGCTCATGGCCGCCTCACCTGGCGAAGCTCCTGGCCGATCTCGTCCACCACACCGAGGAGGCGCTGGCCGAGCGCCCCGTCCACCCGATGGACGTAGCGCGCGGCGAACTTGGCGCCCCGCTCGATGAGGGCCGCGCGCGCCTCGTCATCGGTGAGGAGCCTCCCGAGGGTGGCGGCCAGGCCGCGCGGGTCCCCCATGTCCACTCGGGCGGCCGCGCCCTCCCCGACGTAGGCGGGCATGTACTCGCCCTCGTAGTCCTTCCCGGGCGCCTGGACGGCCACCACCGGGCAGCCGAGCGCCATCGCCTCCATGCCGGCCATGGAGGTGACCATCACGGCCGCGTCGGCGGCGCCGAACAGGCGGTGGATGTCGTAGTCCTTGGTGAACCGGGCATCCGGCCAGCCCCAGCTCCGGACCTGCTCGCCGAGGAGCGTCATGTCCTCGTTCGGATGGACCTTCACCACCACGTGCAGGGGAGGCAGCAGCGGGAGGCTCTCCAGCACGGTCCGGTAGAAGGCCTGCTTCTCCTCGCTCGAGAAGAGGAGGGACACGTACTTGGAGACCATCACGAGGAGCGGCCTGTCGGGAGCGAGGCCGAAGTCCCTGAACACCTCCTCGCGGAGCCGCTCCGGCGGCAAGAGCCTCGCGGCATTGGAGCGGGGATCGCCCACCACCGACACGAGCGCGGGGTCCACCTTCTGCTCCCTGACCAGCCGCACCTTGAGGTCCTCGCCGATGACGAGCATGCGGTCGGCGATGTCGAACATCCGCGACTGGTCGCGGCCCATGAGGAGGCTGCCGGAGAAGAGCAGGCAGGGGATGTGACGCTCCCGCGCGGCCAGCGCCAGCGCCCGCTCGGCGTAGCGCCGATTGCTGGTGACGACCACGGCGACCGGCTGGAGCGCGTCGAGAGCCCGGAAGGCCGCCTCCTGGAAGAGCACGGCCACGAGCAGAGTCCGCTCCACGGAGTCTCGCAGGAGCGGCCGCGCCACCTCGGCCAGGGAAAGCCCCCGCCACCGGAGCTCCCGCTCGAGGGCGCGCCCGGCGGTGATCCGCCGCCACATGGCGCGGAAGCTGCGCCGGTAGCGGCGGACGAGACGGGCGGCGGCGGCGCATGGCAGGAAGTCGCTGAGATAGTCCCAGGTCACGCCCGCGGCGCCGAGCCCCGTCAGCTTGGCCACGAGCTCCGGGTCGACCGCGGGGGAGGCCACGACGTGCGGGTTCCCCCCCGCGGCGCGCACGGCCTCCGCCAGAGGATCCACGACGAAGTGATGGCGCGGCCGGCAGGTCGCGAACACGATGCGCCGGCCGGCGGCGGGCGCCCTGGCCCGGCGCGGGCGCCGCGGAAATGTCAGCGCCGTCCGGAGCCGGAGCCGCTCCTCCCGGGGCTGCAGCGCCCGGTAGGCGCGCGCGTACAGGCGCGCCCCCAGGAAGCGCGGGGCCGCGATCTCGGCGGCGAGACCCTCGCGCCGTCCCACGAGGCCCGCCAGACGCTCGAGACTCGAGGCCCCGCTCAGCAGGACGAGCCGCGTGGGCCTGGCGTCCTGCCACGCGCGCTCCACGATCCCGAGCGGCTCGGCGACATCCATCCGAAGGACGATGCCACGGGCCAGGGGGAGGAGATCGGGCAGCCACACGCCGCGGTACGACAGGTCGGGCTCTGCCTCCGGCTCCGGCCACCAGGCCGAGGTGAGGCGCCGCGTCAGGTCCGCCACCTCCTCGGAGTCGACCTTCAGGGACTCCTCGTCGTAGAAGCGGATCGCGACGCCCGCCGGCACGCGGGCGGGGTCCACCAGCTCGCGGGCGCTGAGCAAGGTCACCTGGCCCTCCCGGGCCAGCCTGGCCAGGGCCGTCGCGACGCGGTCCCGATAGCGCCTCACGTAGCGACGGTAGGCCGCGCGCACCCACGGACGGCGGAACTCGCCGTGGCTCCGGGTTGACTGGGTGACGAGAAGGATCCGGCTCATCGGCTGCCTGGCGGCCGCGCCGGCACACCCATGACGGTCTGGCGGGCGGGCACATCCCGTGTGACCACGGCTCCGGCCGCCACCACCGCCTGCCTCCCCACGGTGAGACCCGGGAGCACCACGGCCCCGGCACCCAGGAAGGCGCCGGGCTCGATCACGACCGCGCCCGAGAGGATGACGCCGGGGGAGAGGTAGGCGTGCTCCCCGATCCGGCACTCGTGCTCGGCCAGCACGCCGCTGTAGAGCACGGCGTTGGCGCCGACCTCGACTCCCGCTCCGAGCACGCTCCCTGCGAAGACCACGGCGCCCGCGCCCACCCGGCACGAGGGAGAGCACGCCGCGCGCGGATGGATGAGGGCCGGCACGGTGACGCCGAGCCCCACGAGCCGCTGGAACAGCTCGGCCCGCCGGCCGAGCGCGGAATTGCCCACGCCGACCACCCCGGCGTCGAGGCCGCCGGCGCGCGCCAGGGCGTCGGCGGCCACGTCGTCGCCGATCACGGCCGGGCGGCCTCCCGCAGCTCCTGCCGGCGGCGCCGCCGGGTCGGTGAAGCCGATCACCGTCCACCCGCACGCGGCGGCCAGGTCGGCCACGGCGCGCGCGTGCCCGCCCGCTCCCAGGATCAGCAGTCGACCGGCCACCGCGTTCTCAGCGGCGCGCCGGCGGGATGGGCGCCCGCCCCTCGCGCAGGATGAGCTCGGCGAGGAGGAAGTCCCACTCCGTGTCGATATTGACCGAGGCCTCGAACCCCATCACCACCCCCCGATTGTCCTCGCCGAGGATGTGCCCGCGCCCCATGAGGGTGGCGTAGCGCGTGACGTAGACGGCGCCGGACGGCTGGTAGACGGGCGGCGCGTCCTGGCGCCGGACGAAGGTGTGGCCCGCCGGAAAGAGCGCCACCGTGCGGTCGCCGTCGAGCGTCTTCATGAAGTAGGGGTGGTACGAGGCCTCGCAGAGCGTCTGCGCGGAGTCGGCGCCGGTCTCGAGCACCTTCGTGATGGCGCGGTCGATCTCCTCCCCGGCCCGGAACGGCGAGGTCGGCTGCAGCGTCACCACCAGGTCGGGACGCACGCCCGCTGCCCCCTCCAGCCACCGGACCGCGTGCTGGAGCACGGGAAGCATGCCCGCCTGGTCGCTGGCAAGCTCGGCGGGGCGCAGGAAGGGCACCTCCGCGCCGTGCTGCCGCGCCTCCTCCGCGATCTCGGCACTATCGGTGGAGACGACGACGCGGCTGAGCAGGCGCGCCTCCCGGGCCGATGCGATGGCCTGCCCGATCAGCGACAGCGCGCCGAGCTTCCGCAGGTTCTTCCCCGGCAGCCCCTTGGAGCCGCCGCGGGCGGGGATGACACCGAAGGCGTACGGGCGCGCCGCCGCCATCGCGCTACACCTGGACCCAGCGGCGCTCGACCGAGGCCCTCTGCGCCGCGGCGATCACGCGCATGGTCTTGAGCCCGTCCCAGCCGTCGCAGGCCGGCGTGGCCTCGCCGCGCATGCACGCGAGGAAATGCCGGGCCTCCTCGACGTACATGTCGTTGAGCTGGCAGGCGAAGGGGTAGACCTCCCAGCGGTTGGCGGCGGGCTCGAAGAGGCGGATCTCGTTCTCGAAGCGCCGCCACTGGATCACCCCCTGCTCCCCCATGAGCTCGAAATGGCCGTGCATGTTCCAGGCGAAGAGGTTCATGTGGATGTTGCCCACCGTCCCCGAAGCGAAGCGGACGGTCAGGTCGGCGATGTCGTCCGTGCTGATCTCAAGGCTCGAGATCCGGTCCACGACCGCGCTGACCTGCGTGATCTCGCCGCAGAGCCAGCGCATGTAGTCGATCGCATGGCTCTCGTCGAGCACGCAGCCCCCGCCCTGCGCGCCGTCGGCCATGTAGAAGTTGCGGTAGTCCTTGCCCGGGTAGCGGATGGTCAGGTGGTAGGCGTACTCGGTGCGCGCGGCGCGCACCGGGCCGATGCGCCCCTCGTCGAGGAGCTGCTTCGCGAAGCGCATGGGCGGCCAGTAGCGCCAGTTGTAGGCGGTGAGCACCACGAGTCGCCTGGCATCGCAATGCGTGAGGAGCTCCTCCACGCCCGCCACCGAGTGGGCGAAGGGCTTCTCGACCATGAGGTGGGCGCCCCGCTCCGCGGCCAGGCGGCCGATGGCCAGGTGGGAGTCGGGTGGCGTGCAGATCGCCACGCCCTGGGCCCCCTCGAGCGCCGCCTCGACCGTCGGCGCGATGGTCGCGAAGGGGAAGTCCCTCGCAGCCGCCTCCCGCTGGGCCGGCGAGGCGTCGTAGCCGGCGAGGGTCTCCACGCCCACGGCGCGGAAATTGCCGAGGTGGCGACGGCCGATGGATCCGAGTCCGATGATCGCGAGCTTCACGGGGGCGTGTCTCCTCAGCTCCGGGCGGTGTCGAGCGCGGGCGGGCGGGCCGACGCGAGCGCGGCCCCGGGATCATGGGCGTGCAGCCGGTTCCACTCGGCCTCGTACTGCTCGATGCGGCGGATGTCACGGAGCACCATGAGCTCCCGGAGCCCGTAGAGCTCGACGGCGTTGAACTTCTTCGAGATCACGGCCGTGACCCGCGTCGCGTCGCCCAGGTCCAGCAGGAAGGCCTCGAGGTCTCCGTCGTACTGCTCGAGGATGCGCTGCTTGTGGGCGTAGTACCACTCGGTCCCGGGATAGGGCGTGGCGAAGAAGGGCTTCACGGCGAGGCCCAGGCGGTTCCAGGCGCGGATGTTGTCCTTGAGGCTGTCGAAGTCCTCGTCGGGAAAGCCCATCATCTGGTTCGGGATGGGGCGGATGCCGGCCTCGAGCGTCCAGCGCAGCGAGCGCTCGTTGGTCTCGGGGGTGGCGCCCTTGCCGATGGTCTTCATCACCCGCGGCGAGAAGCTCTCGTAGCCGTAGACGAGGTGCGAGCACCCCGCGTGCTTGATCGCCCGGAGCACGTCGGGCGAGCAGAGGGTGGCGTGACTCGTGCCGCCCCAGTGGACGCCCGTGCACTTCTCCGGGTCGTGGGGAACGCCGTCCCGGACGCACCGGGGCTGGAGCCCCTCCTCGATCCACAGGCGCGCGATGTCGGTGAGCCACGTCTTGCCCGAGAACTGGTGCATGGTCATCAGGTTCTCGTCGAGGAACCCGATGAAGTCCACGCCGAAGCGCTGCCGCGCGTACTTGACGAGGTCCACGACGTAGCGCGGGCTGTGGTAACGGATCTTGCGGTCGTGGGTGAAGGTGACGTCGTTCTCTCCGCGCTCGTTCGGGGCCTGCTTCATGTCGCCCGCGATACCGAGATGGAAGCAGAAGCGGCAGATGAGCGAGCAGCCGTAGCTCGCGTTGATGTCGAGCCGCCGCCGCGCGAGCATGCCCTCCTCGGAGAAGAGCGCCATGCTGTTCTTGAAGTACACCTCGAGCGGGAAGAGCTCCCAGGCCGGGTACGGCAGGCTGTCCAGGTCGGCGATGAGCGGCTGCTCCGGGTTGAGCGTGGTCGTCCCCGAGCGCTCGCGCCAGACGAGCCCCTTCACCTGGGCCCAGTCGCGGGCGCCGGCGTCCACGCAGCGGAGCAGCTCGGGGAAGGAGACGAAGGCCTCCCCGACCACGCCGACGTCGACCTCGGGCAGGAAGCGCATGATGTCGTGCGGCATGCTCGTCAGGACGCCCCCGCCCGCCACCACGAGTGCCTGGGGCGCCGCCGCCTTCGCCATGCCCACGATCTGCTTGATCGAGCGGTAGGCGGTGGTGATGCCGCCCAGCGCCACCACGTCCCAGCGGTCCGCCCGGAGCACCTGCGCCACCACCGAGTCCGAGGGGCGCCAGGCATTGTGGTCGTACACCTGCACCTGGTGGCCGTCCCGCACGGCGAGGGCGGCCAGGAGCGCCATGCCGTAGGGCACGTGCCGCGGCTCGTCCTCCTCGCGCATCACGGGGTTGACGAAGAGCACCTTAGCCATGTCGCGCATCCTGCGCGCCGGCGCGACGCGCCGGAGAGCCATCGGCGGCTGCAGTGGCGAGGAACGCCTCGAGCGGCGTCTGCGTGATTCCGGGCCCGAAGAGGAGGCCGCCCTCGGTGCAGTTGTGCGTCTCGCAGTCGGAGCCGGCGGCCAGCTCGAGAAAGACCTCGCGGAACCAGTGGTAGGCCGGGTCGCTGAACCAGACCTCGCCCGTCGCGGGATGCACGGTGTGCATGAAGGCCTCGGGGTACCGGGCGCCCAGGAGCTCGACCAGCTCCGGGTAGTACTGGGTCTTCGCATAGGGCGTGCCCGGCGCGTAGCCCAGGTCCATGCCCACCAGCGCGATCCGCCGCTTGCCGAGCACGGCATGGGTGAGCACCCAGGCCGCCGTCCCCACGTTGCCGCCGCCGTTGAGGCAGGGCAGGCCGTTCATCTCCCAGAGGCGGCGAGAGAGGCTGCCGGGGCGCTCGTAGTCGTCGGGCATCGGGTTCCACCAGAAGATCTCCAGGCCCGCCCGCTCGCAGCGGTCCACCACCGCGGGCGCGACGGATGTCGCCGCGGCGACCTTGATCTTCGGGCTGCAGGCGTCCACGAGCTCGATGAGGGCCTGGTTGGCGGCGACCTCGTCCTGGCTGTGCACGGGGTCCATCTCCTGGCGGCGGAAGTAGTCGTCAGCGGAGGGCGCGGTCAGCCGGGGGTCCCCGAACCAGCGCACGATGCGCTCCGGATGCGGGTCCACGCTCACCACGACGTGCGGGAGGACGCCGACCCGAAGGCAGGCGCCGAGGGCCCCGTCCACCGCCACGATCGTGCCTGCGAAGCCCGAGGCCCGCAGGCGCTCGAGGCTCCGCCGGCGGGCCAGGCTGGGCCCGGCCGCCACGACCACCGCGGCGCTCCCGGTCCCGAGGGAGGCCTCGGCGAGCTCGAGGACGGAGCGCACGATACGGGGCCGGTTCCGCTCGGCATTGGCGAGCCCGACGGCCGCCACGCGCTCGAACGTCGCCGCCTCGAGCGCGCTAGCTATTCGTCGGCCCAGGTCCATCGCCCACTTCCGGTGGCTCGCCGCCTCGGGTCCCCATCTCCGCTCGCCTCGCCTCCGGCTCCGGCTCGCCCCCTCGCTCCGCTCGGGACATCCCCATCTCCGCTCGCCTCGCCTCCGGCTGCGGCTCGCCCTTCCATATCAGCCGCTTCTTGCTCACGAAGCAGATGCTGCCGCCGAGCCGCGAGAGCGCCTTGCGCTCGAACGCGTCGGCAGCGTCGGCGGTCCCCTCGGCGGCATCGGCCTCGATCTTCGCATCGAGCTCGTAGTTGCCCTTCAGATAGTCGCTCATGCTGTCCCCCCGGGCCGCGCGGGCTAGGGCCGCGCCGCCGTCTCCCGCTCGGTGAACTGCAGCCGGTAGAGCCGTGCGTACGTCTCGTTGGAGTCGAGCAGCTCGCCGTGGCGGCCGATGGCCTCGATGCCTCCCTTGCCGAGGACGATGATCTTGTCCGCGTGGAGCACCGTCGAGAGCCGGTGCGCGATGACGATGGACGTGGTCCCCTCGATGACGCGGTCGATGGCCTCCTGCACCAGCCGCTCCGACTCGCTGTCGAGCGAGCTGGTCGCCTCGTCGAGAACGAGGAGGGCGGGGCGGGCCACGATCGCGCGCGCGATGGCGATCCGCTGCCGCTGCCCCCCGGACAGGCGGATACCTCGGTCCCCCACCACGGTCTCGTACCCCTCGGGGAACTCCGTGACGAACTCGTGGGCGTTGGCGATCGTGGCCGCGCGGACGATGTCGGCCTCCGACAGCCCCTCGCGCCCGTAGGCGATGTTGTCACGGATGCTGGCGTTGAAGAGGAGGGCCTCCTGCGAGACCACGCCGAAGAGCCGCCGGTACGCGGCCTGCCGCAGACTCCGCAGGTCGCGGCCGTCGATGGTGATGGCGCCTGCCACCGGGTCGTAGAGACGGAGGATCAGATCGGCCAGCGTGGACTTGCCCACCCCGCTCGGCCCGACGAGGGCCACGACCTCACCCTTGAGGACCTCGAAGCTCACCCGCTCCAGCACGGGCTCGCCGCCGTAGTGGAACGACACGTCGCGGAGACGGATCCGGTCCCGGAACGCGCTGATGGACTCCGGCCCGTCCTCGACCGCGGGCCGCTGCGCGAAGAGCTCGCTCACCCGGGTCGAGGCCGCCAGGGCGGACTGCAGCTGCGTGTAGGCCGACCCCAGGAGCCCGAGCTGCGCCATCAGCGCTCGCCCGACATAGAGGAAGAGGAAGAAGGTGGGGACAGCCATCCGGCCAGCCAGCAGCTCATAGGCGGCCAGCACGAGGAAGCTCGCCTCCACGACGTAGTTGACCACGCTCCGGGCGGGCTCTTCCACGTGCTTGTAGACGCCGAACTTCACGTTGAGCCGGACCACGTCGGCCAGGATCCTGGCCGCGCCGGCCCGCTCGAAGGCTTCGGCCCCGAACGACTTGACCACCCGGATGCTCGTGAGCGCCTCCTGGAAGCGCGCGGCGAGGTCGGCGAACACCGAGAACTGGTCCGTGGCCAGCCGCCGGATCGGCCCCCTCACGGCCCGCGTGATGCCGTAGTGCAGGGCGCCGGCGCCCAGCGCCGCCACGACGAGCTTCGGGCTCGTCCGGACCAGGAGGTAGCCGTAGAAGCCGAGCAGCACGGGGGCGGTGAGGAAGGTGCCCACGATCGTCTCGAGTCCGCTGGTGGCCCCGCGGGTGTCGGCGTCGAGCCGGGAGACGAGCTCCCCCGCCCGCTGCTTGGTGAAGAACCCCATGGACAGCCCCAGCAGGTGCTGGAAGAGGTCCATCTGCATGGCTGCGCCCGCGCGGATCCGGATCCAGAGCGCCAGGAGGTAGTTCCCGAAATCGGCCCAGCCCTTGAGGACACCTGCCGCCACGTAGAGCCCGGCGAGGACGACGATGGCCTGGAACCTGTCGCTCACCGCCTGCACACCCAGGCCGTGGAGCACGGCCGCCCCCAGATTCCTCAGCGTGAGATCCCCGAGCGTGACGCCGCCGCCGGCCACGGGCGATCCCGCGGGCGCCCCCAGCGCCAGGTCGAGGATCGGCGCCATCAGGACGGGGAGCAGGCCGGCGAGCCCCATCGCCAGGTAGCTCGCGAGGAGGAGCAGCCCCACGGCCCGCCAGTGGGGGGCCAGATACCTGCCCAGCAGCCAGCCCAGCCGACGGAGATCGGCGGGTCGAGTCACGCGCCGGGCTCCCCGCCGGACCCCGGCTGCTGCAGCCGGCGCAGGGCCAGGATCTTCTCCCGCCGGATCCCCTGGCGCACCAGATCGGCCACGGGCTGCTCGGGAGGCTCGAATGTCGCCAGGACGAGGCCGTCGAACTCCTCGTCAGCGATCTCGGCGAGCGGCCGCACCGGAAAGCCGAGGAACTGGCCTCCGGCCTCGCGGGCGAAGACGCCCATCGGCTCGAGCCCGAGCTCTCGCAGCGTGAGATACGCCAGCTCGGCCGCCTCACCGGTCCCGCAGAGGGCGATGCGCTTGATGCCGCTCTCGGGCAGAAGAGCCAGATGCTCGCGAAGGGTCTGGCGGGCGCGGCGGTAGAGGCTCAGGGAGTAGGCCATGTGCTCATAGGTGAGCCGCGTCTTCTCGAACGCTCCCTGAGGGGTCAGGAGGTACCTCAATCGCTTTCCCGCAGCCGGCTTGCGCGGGAAGTCGACGATCTTGATCAGGCCTTTCTTGGCCAGGCGCTTGACATAGAGATTCGTCAGGCCAAGGGCGAGCCCCAGTCGCTGGGCCAGGGCGCGCTGGGTCAAGGGACGGCCTTCGTCAATGGCGGTGAGGATTTCGAGGTCGCGCTCGAGCTGACGTTCCATGGCTGGATAATTCTGTTCAACATCTGAACATAGTCGTGCCAACGGGTCAAGAAGATTGAGCTTGCCTTGACACTGGCGAGATGGCCACGCTAGGCTCACGCGGTGCCGAGGTCATGTCGTCCACGGACGTGACGCGACGGCCCGCGCGCGCCGGAGACCCCGCAATGGCAAGCAACCTCTACGACGATGTGCGGCCCGATGTGGCCGCGCTCCTCGCGCGGCAGGCCGAGCAGCTTCCGTTGCCTGACCCAGGCGCCCGCAGTGCCGACGGCCTGGGTCCGCTGGGCCGGCTCGCCAGCCTGGCGCGGCTGTACGCGCTGGGCGCCCAGGTGAGGCTCGGGCTTCACCGGCGCCTCGTCTACGCCGACCTCAAGCTCGCCTGGTTCCACGAGTTCCAGTCGTACTGGGTGGGCGAGCTCGGCAACCGACCGATTCACCCCCACGATTTCTACTACCTCCTCGGCGTGTACCGGCAGCGGCTGCAGAGCGCCTCCTTCGAGAGCCTGGAGAGCCTCGATCCCACCTCCGACGCGAAGCACCTGGAGGCCTGGCGCGATCCCCGGCATGTCTATTACCTCTTCGCCCACGCCTACCGGGAGGCGCTGGCCCCGCTCCGTGTGCACCCGTTCGTGCGCCACCTGAGGCGGGGCGGGCGCGTGGCCGAGTACGGCTGCGGCAGCGCCCCCATCATCGCGGCCCTCGCCCGCCGCTACCGCCATCTCGATCTCCGGCTGGTCGGCGCCGATCTCCCCCATCTCCTCTTCCACTTCGCCCGCTGGCGGTTCCGCGACACCCGCTTCGTGAGCATGGTGGAGATCGACGCCGGCGACGACGCCCCCCTGCCCGGCCAGTACGACGCGATCTTCTGTCTGGAAGTCCTCGAGCACCTGCCCCGCCCGCTGCCGGTGCTCCACCACCTGCACGAGCGGCTCCGCCCCGGCGGCGCCCTGATCTTCGACTACGTCCGCTCCGAGGGCACGGGGCTCGACACCGCCAGCTCGCTGCGTGACCGGATCCCCGCCCTGCAGTTCATCCTGGAGCGCTTCGACGTCGTCGAGGGGATGGTCGCCACCGACGGCGAGCACGTGTCTCCCGCGGTGGCCCGCAAGCGATGAGAGCTCCGGCGGGGCAGGCGCCCGGGCCGGGTCAGACGCTGCCGAGGCGGCGGCCGCGGCGCCGGTACCGGCTGCGCTCCGTCACCGTCACGTCCCACCAGAGGGCGGTCAGCGCACGGATGACCGAGCGGAGGTTCTTCCAGGACACGGCCTTGGAGGCGCCGTGCCGGCGCGCCTGCAGCTCGATGCCCACCTGGACCCAGTCCACCCCGCTGCGCACGGCCTTGACCACCGCTTCCGTCTGGTAGGAGAACCCGTCGGTCGCGATCGGGATGCGCCGGAGGACGGCCGTGCGGAAGATGTTCGTCCCGTTGGTGTAGCGGAAGCGCGTGCCGAAGAGGGCGTTCACCGTCCAGACGTAGAGCCGCGAGAGGAGCCGCCGCACGGTGCCGCGGACCGCGGTGTTGGTGACGAAGAAGACGACGAGGTCGGCCCCCGCGGCGTGCCGGGCCCCACGGACGATCTCGTCCACGCGCATCTCGTTGTCGCCCGGGACGAGGAGGTAGTGCTCCCCGCGCGCCTCCCGGAGTCCCGCCTTGTAGATCCCGCCGATGTTGAGCCGCCGGGGGTTGTGGAAGGCCCGGACCCGAGGGTCCCGCCGGGCCAGCTCGTCAGCCACGCGCCCGGTGCCGTCGCTGCTGGCGTCGTCGAAGACGAGCACTTCGAGGAAGCCGCCGGGGCGGCCGCAGGCGCGTCCGAACTCCCGCAGGATGGCCTCGACGGTGGGCCCGAGGTTGGCCTCCTCGTCGAGCGCGGGAACCACGACGGAGAAACTCGGCGGGGCCAGGTCACCCGGAGCGCCGGACATGCGAGGCTCCCGCCGGCTCGAGGACGGTCAGCAGGTAGAGGTTGAACTTCCGCACCAGCGGATAGAAGTACCGGGCGTCACGGAACACCACCCTGAAGTACTGGTCCATCAGTCCCGGCTCGATGAGGCGCTTCCCGGCGGAGCGCAAGTCCGCCCGCAGCGCGTCGAGGTAGCTCTCGCGCCGGATCTGGCGCCGCGGGCCCCCGCCGACGAGGCGACGCCACCGCTCCCCCGCGGGCACCGGCGCCCCGGGCCTGGCGACATTGGCCCAGCGCGGCGGCCGGTTCACGTGGCGGATGAAGGCGTCGAATGCCGCCGGGAACTCGGCGAGGAAGGCCGGATCGGCGTATGTCGTGATGAAGGGCGTCGGGGTGGCCCCGTGGCGCGGATCTCCCGCGAGGTTCAGCACCGGCGCGTTCGAGAGGCCGTGGAGCCAGTCCACCATGGCCAGCCCCCCGGGCCTGAGGATCCGGCGCGCCTGGGCCAGGAAGACGGCGGGCTCGGCGATGAAGTAGGAGGCGCGAAACATCGCGAGCACATCGCACCCCGCGTCCGGGAGGCTCTCGAGCGCGTTGATCTCCACCCGCCGCACCGTCTCGTCGTCCGGGAAGCGGTCGAAGCAGGCCACCGTGGCGCGCTCGCCGAGGGCGTCGCGGAGCTGGGTGAGGACGGGATCGAGCCGCTGCGCGCCGAGGCCCCACAGGGCGAGCGGCTCCCCGCGCCCGCGCATCGCGGCCAGGCGCCCGGTGTCGCGCTCGAAGCGGCCGAGCGCCTCGCGGAGCCAGGCGAAGTGATGCCGATCAGAGACGCCCACGGGCCTCCGCCCCGGCGCCCCCCCTCAGGCGCCCGGATCCGGCGGCGGCCCGCCGAGGGTCTGGCCCATGGGACGGTCCAGTCTGAGCGGCTTGCGGTACATGAGCCGGTTCGGGGAGCGCTTCCGCCACTCCCGCCGGATGCTGTAGGCGAGGTTTCGCGCCAGGCTCCAGAGCGAGAGCTTCAGCGGATAGACGCGGAAGATGTTGAGGTAGCCCTTGGCCAGGTACCACGGGAAGAAGTAGAGCTTCGTCAGGGGCAGCTTCATCAGCACGTTCACCGTCAGGTTCCGGAGCCACCGCGCGCGGGGGAACATGACGCAGATGGGCCCGAGCAGTGAGAGGTTCTTCTGCTGGAGGGCCTCCTTCGGCGTGAAGCACGTGAACGGGCTCTCGGCCTGGTAGCTCCAGAAGAGCCGGTCGAAATCGCCGTCGAAGAAGCCGTTCTTCACCGCGTACTCGGTCAGCTCGCAGCCCGGGTACGGGTGCAGCACCGGGAAGTCGGCGTAGGTGACGCGGCAGCGGATGTTGATGTCCAGCGACTCGACGTCGTAGTCGATGGCCGCCTTGCCCTGCTGGGCCATGATCTCCCGGCGCACGGGGATGCCGAGGATGGTGTTGGCGAAGGTCACGATCCCCTGCTCCCAGCAGAGGTCGAAGGCCGCCTCCAGCTGCTCTTGCCGCATGCGCCGCTTCACGATGGTGTTCCGGACGTACTCGTTGCCCGCCTCGATGGACATGGTCAGCGAGTGCAGCCCCGCCCGCTTGAGCGCCCCCAGGTTCTCTCGCGTGAGCACGTTGGCCCGCGTGAGGCAGAAGAAGGGCAGCCCCACCTCCCGCGGGTACACCTCGGCGAACTCCTCGAGCCAGGCGTCCACCTTGCGGTCGAGGATGAACATGTCGTCGTAGAACTTGATGAACTGCGTGGGCCAGCGCGCCTTGAGCTCGGCCAGCTCCGCGCACAACCGTCTCACGCTGTAGCGGTTGTAGATGGGCCCCTTGCCCGCGTACATGACGTTGAACCTGGGCTCGAAGCAGTACGTGCACTGGTAGGGGCAGCCGCGGGAGGACATGAACGAGCGAAGGGGGAAGCGGGCGAGGTGCGTCTTCCGGTAGACCAGCTCCCGGTCGTAGAAGGGGAGGCTGTCCAGCACCGTGCGGCGCGGACGGAGATGCGTCGGGTCCACCTCGAGGTCGTACTCGGGGCGGACGGCGGCCCCCGCCGCGCCGAGCTGGGCCAGCTCGGAGGCGCGGCGGGTGGCCACCCCGACGGCGTCGAAGGGGTGGGTCTGGATGAGGCCCGGGAAGAAGGTCGGGTGCGGCCCGCCCATGATGGTGAAGATCCCCGGCGAGCACGCCTTCACCCGCTCGTTGGCGCGGAAGTAGGTCGTGTGCTCGCCGGTCTTGGCGCTGAAGGCCACGAGGTCCGGCTTGATGCGCCGGAGGTCGGCGTCGAGATCGTCCGCGCTGAGAATGCTGAGGAAGGTCGAGTGCCCGCGCTGCTTGGCCAGCGCCGACAGGAGCTGGATGTTCATCGGGTCGATGTACTCGACATCCCGCTCGACGAACAGCACCTTCACCTCGGGCTCCTCCACTCGACGCGGCGTCCTGCCCCGGGAATCCCCCGCCGGCCCGAGGGGCGGGGCCGGGGGCGCCCTCCCCGGAACACGCTAGCTCGCGCCCCGTTGCGCCCTTCCATGACGGGCCACGATATGCCGCGCTCCGGCTCCGTCAGCGCGCAGAAGCCACGGTTCCGGGGAGGGCGCCCCCGGCCCCGCCCCTCGGAGGTGGGCGCCGAAGTCCCGCGACACGACCCCAGCGGCATGCGAACGAACCCCGGAGGCCGATCAAAAAGATCCAGATGCAAGGCGGCGCCCGACGGCCGCACGCGAGGCGTACTGCGCCTGGCGAGCCGCAGCCGGAGGCGAGGCGAGCGGACCCCGGAGATCCCGGCGAGCGTGAGCGAGCCGCGTCGAGCGTGCGGCCGAGGGCGCCACCGCCGCAGATGGGCCTTTTTCAGCGGCCGACTAGAAGGGCCCATGGAAGTCCCTGGGGCGGGCGGGGGCTGGGCGCTCGGGGAGCGCCGCGGGGTGGGCGGCCTCGAGGCAGAGACGCGCTGCCGCCGCGATCTCCCGCGGACCCGGGTAATAGACCTGCTCCAGCGCGGAGGAGCCCGGCGTGGGCGCCTCCGGCAGCGCCACGCGGCGGATGGGCGCCCGGAGCCGGCCGAACAGCTCCTCGCCGACCCGGGCGGCGATTTCCGCGGAGACCCCGAAGCTCTTCCAGCCGGTGTCGGCGATCACCAGGCGTCCAGTCTTCGCCACGGAGCGGACGATGGTCGCCGAGTCGAGCGGGCGGAGGCTCCGCACGTCCACGATCTCGGCCTGGATCCCGTCGGCCGCCAGCGCCTCGGCCGCCTGCACCGCCTCCAGCACCATGTGGGAGACGGCCACGATGGTCACGTCGCTCCCCTCGCGCAGCAGGCCGGCCTGGCCGAGGGGGATCTGGTAGGGCTCCTCGGGCACCGGCCCCGATTTCTCGTAGAGCCAGCGGTGCTCGAGGCAGATGACCGGGCCGTCCGTGGACAGGGCCGTCATGAGGAGGCCCTTGGCGTCGGCGGGCGTGGCCGGCATGATCACGGAGAGCCCGGGGACATGGGCGAAGAGGGCCTGCAGGCTCTGCGAGTGCTGCGCCGCCTGGCCCCACCCGCGCCCGATGATGGCGCGGATCGTCACGGGCACGCGCAGCTTCCCGCCGCACATGTACCGCCACTTGGCGGCGTTGTTGACGATCTGATCCATGGTGAGGAGCAGGAAGTCGTTCCGCGCATGCACGAGGAGCGGATGCAGCCCCCTGAGCCCCGCGCCGACGCACATGCCGGTGAGCGCCGCCTCCGAGAGCGGCGTGTCGAAGACGCGCGCGCTCCCGAAGCGCTCGAAGGCGCCGCGCGTGGTGCCGAAGATCCCCTTGGCGTCGTCCACGCCCACGCCGAGCACGATGATGCGCTCGTCCTTCGCCATGGCCTGGCGCGTGGCCTCGTCGATGGCCTCCCGGTACTTGAGCTGCCGCATGGGCGGGGGGTCGGGCCTACTCCACGTCCGCGCAGAGCTGTTCAGCGGACGGGAAGGGGCTCGCCTTGGCGAAGGCCACGGCCTGAGCCACCTCCGCCTCGACCGCCGCGTCGATTCGCTCCCGGTGCGCGGCCTCCATCACGCCCGCCTGCAGGAGCCGCCGCGCCACGCCCTCCAGGGGATCTCGCTCCATCCAGCGGCTGAGCTCTGCCTGGCTCCGGTAGCCCAGCGCGATGTCGAAGTTGGGTCCGACGTGCTCGCGCCAGCGGTAGGTCTTGGCCTCGATGAGCGTCGGCCCACCACCCTTTCGCGCCCGCGCCACCGCGGCGCGCGCCGCGCGGTAGACGGCCACGGCGTCGGTGCCGTCCACGATGACGCCGGGCATGCGATAGGCCGCGGCCCGGGGCGCGATGTCCTCGCTCACCTGGCGGGCACGCAGTGGCGAGTGGGTCGCGTACAGGTTGTTCTCGCACACGAAGAGCACGGGGAGGCGCCGCAGGGCGGCCAGCCCCAGACTCTCGTGGGTCACGCCCTGCTCGGCCGCCGCGTCCCCGAAGAAGGCCACGGCCACCTCGTCGCTGCCGGTGAGAGTCGCCGCCAGCGCGCACCCCACGGCCAGCGGGATGGAGCCGGCGACGATGGCGGAGGCCCCGAGCATGCCGACCTCCGGCGCCGTGAGGTGCATGGAGCCCCCCTTCCCGCCGCAGCAGCCCGTGGCCCGGCCGTAGAGCTCCGCGAACATGGCGCGCAGGTCGCCGCCCTTGGCGAGGTAGTGGGCGTGGCAGCGGTGGGTGCTGACCGCCGTGTCGCCCGGACGCAGCGCCAAGCAGACGCCAGCGGCCACCGCCTCCTGGCCGATGGACAGGTGCGTGGGGCAGCGGATCTCCTCCTCGGGGTAGCGCTCGACGATCATCTCCTCCGCCCGCCGGATGCGCCTCATGGTGACGTAGAGATCGGTGAGGAGCGCCACTGACAGGCCCCGGAGGGCCGCATCCCCCCGGCCCGGCGCCGACCGCCGGCGGGCCCGGGAGTCCCGCGGCGGGCCCGTGCGCCCCACCGCGCTCATCGGCGGTAGAACTCCGTGAGCCCCGCCACCACGTACTGGAGGTCGTCCTCGGTCAGGTACTCGTGGACGGGGAGGGACAGGATGCGCTCGCTCTGGGCCTCGCACACGGGGAAGGAGCCCCGCTTGTAGCCCAGGGATTGAGCCGACTTCAGGATGTGGATGGTGACCGGCTAGTGGATCTACGTCTCGAGCCCGCGGGCGTCGAGGAAGAGGACGAGACGGTCGCGCTCCTCCACCTGGACCACGTAGGTGTGAAAGACCTGGCGGACTCCGGCCCTCCGTGGCGGCACGATGACCCGGGGCCCCAGGGCCGCCAGCGCGCGGTCGTAGAAGGCCGCGTGGCGGTTCCGCGTCTCGGCCACCTGCTCCACGCCGTCCAGCAGGGCATCCCCCACGATGGCCTGGAGCGTGTCGAGCCGGCTGTTGCAGCCCCAGGTCTCGGCCTCGTCGCGGGTGCGGAGGCCGTGATGGCGCAGGAGGCGCACCCGGTCGGCGATCTCGCCCGAGCCCGTGGTGAGCATCCCGCCGTCCCCCGCCACGCCGAGGTTCTTGAGCGGGAAGAGGCTGAAGGCCCCCGCGGCGCCGATGGCCCCGACGCGGCGCGAGCCGATGGAGGCGCCCACGGCCTGCGCTGCGTCCTCGATCACCGGGAGGCGGTGGCGGGCCGCCACGGCGCCGATGGCGTCCAGGTCCGCCGGCGCGCCCGTCAGGTGGACCGGGATGATGGCCCGGGTCCGGGGCGTGATGGCGTCCTCCAGGAGCACCGGGTCCATGAGGTACTCGGCGTTGACGTCCACGAACACGGGCGTCGCGCCCGCCATGACGATGGCGCCGGCCGTGGCGATGAAACTGTTGGAGACGGTGACGACCTCGTCCCCCGCCCCCACGCCCAGGGCCCGCAGCGCCAGGACGAGCGCATCGGTGCCGGAGTTGAGGCCCACCGCATGGGCCGTGCCGCAGAGTCGGGCGAAGCGGGCCTCGAAGGCGGCCACCTGCGGGCCCAGGACGAACTGGCAGCGCCCGAACTCCTCGGCCACCCGCCGCGCCACCTCCCCGTCGGCGAACTGGCGGGGCAGCTCCATGTACTTCACGCGGCGGGCGGGTCCGGTCACCGGGGCGCGCCCTTCCGGTAGAAGTCGGTCACGGCCTCGATCATGTGGTCCACTTGCTCCCGGCTCAGGTGCTGGTGGACCGGCAACGTGATGATGCGCGTCGCCTGGCGCTCGGCCTCCGGAAAGTCGCCCTCCCGGTAGCCGAGGCGCCGGCCGGCCGGCTGCAGATGCAGCGGCACGGGGTAGTGGATCTTGGCCTCCACCCCGCGTGCGAGGAGGTGGGCCAGCAGCCGGTCGCGGTCCTCCGCCTCGAACATGTAGAGGTGGAAGACGTGGCGCTCCCCGGCGCGCCGCGTGGGAATGCGCACCCGGGGCGCGAGGGGCGCGAGCCCGGCGTCCAGGGCCCGCGCGTTGCCGATCCGGGCGGCCGTGATGGCCTCCACGTCCTTGATGAGGTGGTTGCCCACGATGGCCTGCAGTGTGTCGAGCCGGCTGTTGTAGCCGAAGACCTCCACCTCGTCGCGGCCCCGGAGCCCATGGTTGCGGAGGAGCCGGAGCGTGGCGTCCAGCTCCTCGGAGCTGGTGACGACGACGCCGCCGTCACCCCACACGTTGAGGTTCTTCAGCGGATGCAGGCTGAAGCCCGCGGCTACGCCGAAGCTCGACACGAGGTGGCCGTCGATGGCGGCGCCGATGGCCTGGCAGGCGTCCTCCACGACGGGCAGCCCGTGGGCGGCCGCGAGGGGAAGGATCGCGCCCATCTTCGCGGGCTGCCCTGCGTAGTGCACGGGTATGATCGCCCGGGTGCGCGGCGTGATCGCCCGCTCGATGCCGGCCGGGTCGATGTTGAAGTCGTCCCCCGCGTCCACGAAGGCCGGCCGGGCACCCGCGGCCACGATGGCCCCCGCCGTCGCGATGAAGGTGTTGGCCGCGGTGATGACCTCGTCGCCGGGCCCGACGCCGAGGGCCTTGAGGGAGAGGAAGAGGGCGTCCGTGCCCGTCCCCACGCCCACGGCGAAGCGGGCGCCGCAGAGCCGGGCGAAGGCGGCCTCGAACTGCGCCACCGCCGGCCCCAGCGTGTACTGCGCGGACTCGAGCAGCCCCTTGATGTCGCGGAGGATCGCTTCGGAGTCGGCGAACTGCTCCTCGAGGTAGGAGTAGGGGACCCGCATGCTACAGCCGGGCCGCCAGCATGGTCTTGATGTTGTAGTACCGCGGGTCGTCCATGGAGTCGGGGATCCGTCCCGCGCGGAAGGCCTGCGTGAGGTCACGGACCGCGTCCTCCACCGTGTGACGCGGCTCGAAGCCGAGCGTGCGCTTGATCTTCTCGGAGGAGATGTGGTACGAGCGGTGATCGTCCGTGGGCGTCGTCTCGATGGTCACCCGCTCCCGCCCCACCACGTCCCGCACCATCTCGGCCAGCGCCGCCACCGTGTGGTTCTCGTAGCCCGCATTGAAGGTCTCCCCCGCGATGCGCGCGTCGTCCCACTCGAGGGCGTGCGCATAGAGGTCGGTGACGTCCTCGATGTGGATGTTGGGGCGCTTCTGGGCGCCCCCGAACACGGTGATCCGGCCCCTGTTCACGGCGAGGTTGGTCAGGATGTTCACCGTGAGATCCAGCCGGAGCCGCGGCGAGTCGCCGCACACCGTGGCGGGACGCAGGATCAGCGTCGTGAAGCCGGGCGCCTGGGCGCGCAGGAGCACCTCCTCGCAGAGCGCCTTGTACTTCGAGTAGTCCGTCAACGGGGTGAGCGGCAGCTCCTCCGTCACGTTCTCCTCCGCCTTGATGCCGTAGACGCTCGAGGAGGAGGCGTAGATGAAGCGCCTCACGCCCTGGTCCCTCGAGATCTCCACCAGCGGCAGGAAGGCGTCGTAGTTGATGGATTTCCCCAGCGCGGGGGCGAGCTCGAAGCTCGGGTCGTTGGAGATGCAGGCGAGGTGGATGACCGCGTCCACGCCCGCGAGCTCGCGCTCGAGGAGCGCCCGGTCCCGGATGTCCCCCTTGACCTGGCGGAGGCGCGGGTGGGCGCCCACCGCCTTCAGCACGTCCTCGCCGAAGAGGTACAGGTCGACCACCGTGACGCGGTAGCCCCGGGCGAGGAGCTTGGGCACCAGTACCGCCCCCACGTACCCCGCCCCACCCGTCACCAGCACGTGCCGCGACTGCGTCACCATCGCTGCCCCCTCGACATGACCCCGATGCGTCCGAACGGCCGGATCGGCCCGCGGTCCACCCGTGCCTCGATCTTATGGGCGGGCTTTCGGGTCTGCAAGGAATTCGCCGGCGCCCGGGCGCCTCAGCCCCCGGGGCCGAGATTGAGCAGGCGCTTGAGCCGCCCCAGCAGCCGCGCGGCGACACGCCCCTTCCCGGTGCACCGGTACCGCTCGCCGTCCCGCTCCAGGTAGCCCGCCACCACGAGGCGCTCCATCCGCCTGCCCAGCATCAGCTCGAAGGAGTAGTGCTGCTTGAGCTCCTCGAGCGTCATGCCCCGCGACGGGCCGCGCGACAGCTCGATGAGGCTCCGGACACCGACGGAGTTGTCGGCCATGTTGAACAGCTGGTAGTAGCCGGCGAAGAGGAACCAGTAGACGACGGCGCCGTTGACCCAGGTGACGGCGTGCGTCGGGGCCGACAGCAGCGGCGCCAGCCAGGTGCCATCGCTCGGCAGCAGGCGGAACGCCGACGCGTACGCCAGGTACCCGCCGAGCCAGAGCCACAGCATCACGTAGAGCTTCCGCCGGACCGCCACGAAGTGGAAGACGGCGAGCTGGACGCCGAGGAAGACGAGAAAGGTCAGCGCCGCCGCCAGGAGCCCGCGCACCGCTATCCTCCGGACCCCATCCTGAAGAACGATTTCATCCTTGCGAACAGTCGGGCCTCCCGGCGTCCACGGGGCGTGATCCGGTACCGGGCGCCCTCCCTGGTCAGCGACCCGATATCCAGCATCTCGTCGAGCCGGCGCTCCACGACCTGATCGAGCGAGTACATCCCGGCGACTCCCTCCGCGGAGAGGGCCCGGCCCGGGGCGCGCTCGATCTCGATCAGGATGCGGGCCGAGAAGCCGCGGTCGACGAGGAAGTAGAACATGCTGTACCCGACGAACAGCAGGCTGTGGACGAGGAGGCCGTTGGCCACGTCGAGGAGCCAGCCTGCCCCCGCCCAGCCGGCGGGGATCACCCAGAGGTCCGGGGGAGTGGCGAGGTAGGCGCCCGTGAGGGCCAGCGCGAAGGCCACGTGCAGCCGCACCATGGCGCCGAAGCGACGCTGCGGCGCGAGGAGGTGAAAGACCGTGACGTGCAGGGGCAGGAAGGCGCAGAACGCCCCGGCGGCGAGCAGGAGTCCCTTGAGCACAGGGAATCGTAGCATGGCGGCGGCTTCGGATCCTGCCAATCCCGGGCGCGCTGCGCGTCCGGTGAGCCACCTGCGAGGAAGCGGGCTCGAGCCGGGTGTATGATCGGTGCCTGACCGTGACCACGTCCGACCCGATGGACTCGACCACCTGCGTCCTCTGCGGGCCCGTCCCGGCCATCCCCGTGGAGATGCGAGACGGCTTCCGGATCGTCCGCTGCCGGCGGTGCGGTCTCATCTTCGTCCACGGCTGCCAGACGCTCGGGGACCTCGCCGGCCTGTACAGCCCCGCGTACTTCCGGCACGAGGGCAGATCGTCCGTCGGGTACGGAGACTACCTGGCCCAGAGGGCCCTGCACCTGAGGAATGCCCGGGCGCTCTTGACGATCCTCGAGCGCGAGATCCCGGGGCCGAGCCGGCAGATCGTCGACATCGGCTGCGCGCACGGGTTCTTCCTCGCGGCGGCTCGTGAGCGCGGCTGGACCGGGTACGGCGTGGACGTCTCGGCGGACGCCGTCCGGTACGCGCGGGAGAGGCTGGGGCTCGCGGTGCGCCAGGGAGACATCGAGCAGGCCGGGCTCGAGCCGGGCGCCTTCGACGCCGTCACGCTGATCGGCACCATCGAGCACCTGCCCGATCCCCTGCGCACGCTGGGGGCCGCCGCGCGCCTGCTCAGGCCCGGCGGGCATCTCCTCATGACGACGCTGGACGTCGAGGGCACGCTCCGCCACTACGAGTGGAAGCCGCCGGAACACCTCTACTACTTCTCCTTCCGGACCCTGGCGGCTCTGGTGGAGGCAGCCGGCCTCGAGGTGCGGTGGCGCCGGTGGTACTGGGCGTGGTACTCGGTCTCCGACCTGGCGGCCCGGCTCTGGCGGTACTGGAGGCTGCCGGGCGCGGCGGGCGTGGCCCGGGCGCTGGACCGGGCGGGAGTGGGGCGTCTGGGCGTCAGGATCCCGACGAACGAGATGCTCGTCCTGGCCCGGAAGCGCTGAGGCGGTCAGACTCCGATCTTCTGCGCCGACCGCTCCACGGGGGGCAGCCCGATGCTCACGCCTCCCGTGGCCTTCCGCTCCTCCTGCGCGGCCCTGAGCACCGCGGTCTTCTGCTTCGCCGAGTCCTTGTCCCAGTGCGAGGCGCTGAAGGCCGAGGCGTCGTACCCCGCGACGCGCGGCCGCGCCTTCATGGCCGGGTTGAGCCAGTTCATGACGGGCTCCGTGATCCGGAGCGGCAGGAAGGCCACCGCCATGTTCAGCAGGACGTTGGCGCCGATGCGGCCGATGTGGTAGAGCTCGCGCGGCTTCAGGTACCAGCGCGCCGGCAGCTGGTACCAGCCCGGCCCCTTCTTGCCCAGCAGGATCGCCAGGACCGCGCGCGGGGTCACGTAGGTCTTCATGTTGAACTTGATGATGTCGCGCTTCAGCTCGAACTCGGAGGTCGTCTCCGGCACGTAGGGCAGCGGCGTCGTGTCGAAAATGCTCCGCGTGACCGACAGGGTGCTGTTGAAGTTGCTCCAGCCCGGCTCGATGTGGATCCGGTTGCTGTCCTTCACGTCGTTGAAGATCGGCGTGCCCGGGTACGGGATCAGGTTGTTGTACTTGGAGGCCTGCACCCGGGCCCCCTGCACGACCCTGAAGCTCGTGGCCCGGTCCGTCGCCGTCTCGGTGGGCAGCCCGAAGATCATGAACAGCGAGACGTCGAAGCCGTGCTTCTTGCCCAGCGCCACGGCGTCCAGGTGCTGCTCCACGGTCTCGCCCTTGCCGATGAGCCGAGCCAGCCGGTTGACGCCCGTCTCCATCCCGAAGCCCGCGTGCGTGAAGCCCGCCGCCGCCAGGATCGGCACCAGCTCGGGCGGGAAGTTGTCGGCCCGCGTCTGGACGGAGAACGTGCACTTCGAGTGGAGCCCCGCGTCCATGATGGCCTTGCACACCTCGGTCACCCGCCTGGCCTTGAAGCAGAAGTTGTCGTCGTAGAAGACGATCTGCTTCTGCCCGTACCGGTTGACGAGCACGTCCAGCTCCTGGACGATGCGGCCGGCGGACTTGTAGCGGTAGGTCGTCCCGGTCAGCATGCGCTGGCTGCAGTAGGTGCACTTGTAGGGGCAGCCGCGCGAGGAGGTGATGAAGGCCATGTCGTACTTGGGGTGGTCGAACAGCTCGTACGGGAACATGGGGATGTCGTCCAGTTCGGGGATCAGCGGCGCCTCGGGGTTGTGGACGATCCGCCCGTCGCGCACGAAGCTCACCCCCCGGAGCGCCGTCGGGTCGCCGGCGCCGCGGAGCGCTCGGTGGAGCTGGAGCATCACCTCCTCGCCTTCGCCCCGCACCACGTAATCGATGTTCCCGGTCCGGAGCGCCTCGTCGGGGCACGCCGTGGGATGCAGCCCGCCGGCCACCACGACCGAGTCGGGGAACTCCGCCTTGAGCATGGCGGCGAGGTGGTAGCCGCGGGCGACGTGGGCGGTCAGGCACGACAGGCCGAACAGGTAGGGCCGGTCGAGCCCGTCCACCAGCTCCCGCAGCACCGAGGGGGTGAGCGCGGTCAACTCCTCGTCGACCACGCGGCACTTGATGCCGTGCTTCGTCAGGTACGCCGACAGGCAGCCGATCGCCACGGGGATGCCCACCGGAACGTAGCGCGACAGGAACCCCCCGAACTTCTCCTGAGCCGGGTTGATGAACAGCATCGCTCCCGCGTAACGCTAGATCCCCGCCACCGGGATGTCAACACTTTCCTGGGTCATTTGCCTCAGCGGGGCGCCGGGGCCGACGCGACGCGGCACGCGCGCGCCCGTCAGCCCCGGCCGGCCGTGATGGCGTCGACGACCGCGTGGCAGATCGCGTGGTGGGTGATCTCGACGTGACCGTAGGAGCTGGAGGGAGACCAGAAGTTCAGCTCGCCCAGCCGCCGCAGCGGGTTGTCGGCCTGGAAGCCCGAGAGCGTGATGATCCGGCAAGGGGTCCGCCCCGCGGCCTCGGCGCCGCGCAGGATGTTCTCCGACTTCCCCGAGCTCGAGATGGCCACGAGCACATCCCCGGCGTCGGCGAACATCTCGATCGGCTTCTCGAACACGTGCGGGTAGCCGAAGTCGTTGCTGACGCAGGTCAGGAGCGAGGGGTCGTTGAAGGCCACGGCCCGCATGCCGCCGTTCTTCCAGTAGTCCACGGCCTGGTGGCTGGCGATGGCCGCGCTGCCGCCATTGCCGATGAAGATGACCTTGCGCCCCGCCGCGGTCTGGGTCCTGACGATGTCCACGGCCCGGGCCAGCCCCTCGTCCAGCGCCAGCGGCGCGCCGCTGGCGTCGGTCGCCTCGATCCGGGTCAGCAGCCCCGCCAGCCCGACCAGGGACTGCAGGCTCACTGGAGCAGCGCGGTGACGAACTTGAAGAGCGGCACCGGCTCCACCGGCGTCCGGTTGCCGATGATCCGGACGGCCAGGGCCCCGACGGCGTTGCCGATGAAGCCGATCACCTCCGCGGGGTAGCCCGCCGCGGCGCACGGCGCCGTCACGGAGAGGTAGGCGTCGCCCGCCCCGACGCGGTCGACGATCTCGCGCGACAGCACGGGGACGTGGTGGAACCCCTCGTGCTCCGCGTAGGCGATGCACCCGTTGTGCCCGCGCGTGATCGCGATGCGCCGGCACGCGAGGTCCTTCGACAGGTCGCGCATGATCTCCTCGAGATCCGTCCGCCGGTCGTGGGCCGCCAGGCGCACCTCGGGCTCGTCGATGCAGACGTAGTCCGCGCGCGGGTACTTGGTGACGAGGTTGAAGCCCGTGTTGGCGCTGTTGGTCTGCGCATTGACGGCGAGATAGCGCGCCTCGGCGGCCAGGCGCCCGATCAGGTCGCGGCCCAGGAAGCCGTGGCCGTAGTCGGCGACGAGGACCAGGTCGTAGCCGGACAGGGTCCCGGCCAGGTGCCGCTCCACCTGCCGGCTCACCGCCTCGGGCAGGTCCGTGTCGTCGAGGAACGAGACCTCGAACATCTTGCTCAGGAAGGCCTGCTCCACGTACCGGCGCTTGACGACCGTGCCGGTGTCCTCGCGGTAGAAGAACGCCGGCGCGATGTTGTCCTTGAGGTGGGAGCGGACGAACTCCTCCCGGGAGTCCTGCCGCCCCAGGCAGGTCACGAGGTCCACCTGGTCGCAGAAGCCGGCCACGTGGTTGGCGCAGGCGAGGATGCCCCCCGCGAACTGCTCGTCCCGCAGGAAGCGCGTGGTGACGAGCAGCTCCTTGGGGGACTTCCCCAGCGACTGCACGTAGTGGTACTCGTCGATGATGGTGTCGCCGATGACGAGGACGCGCAGGCCCCTCAGCTCCCGGAGCAGCCCGATGATCTCGTCGGCGGAGTGGCGCCGGCGGAAGTCGCGAAGGAAGGACTGGGACTCCTCGGGGTACACGTCGAAGTGGACGTTGAGGAGCCCCGAGCTGCTGAAGGTGATCTCGGTCGTGAAGTGGATGCGGCCCCCCAGCTCCTCCACGGCCCGTCGCTCCTCGACGATCTGGCCCGTGAGGTCGTCGCCCGCGTCGGCGTAGTCGCTGCCCTTGACGTAGACGGCCGGCTCGAGCCGCCGGATCGCCTCGATCGCCGTGGGCCACTCGTTGACCGCCACGTAGTCCACGCTCTCGAGCGCCGCGATGGACTCGGCCCGCAGCCGCTGGTTGAACACCGGACGGCCCGGGCCCTTGTTGACGAAGCGGTCCGGCGTCACGGTGACCACCAGCACGTCGCCCTCCGCGCGGGCGGCCTCGAAGTGGCGGATGTGCCCCGGGTGGAGCAGGTCGAAGACCCCGTGGCACTGCACCACCCGCCTGCCCCGGGCGCGGAGGGCCCGGAGCGTCAGCGCCAGGTCGTCCAGGCTCTTGACCTTCCGCTCCGGCGTCGGCGTCATCGGGGCGGCGTCACGCCTGTCCGAGATACCGGAACCAGTCGCGGGTGGCCACCTCGATGCTCTCGGGCGTCCACAGGGGCGCCGCGCGCCAGTCGTCGATCCGCTCCAGCAGGACCCGGACGCCCTCCTCGATGGAGACCTTCGGCCGCCAGCCGAGCCGCTGGCAGATCTTGCCGATGTGGGCGTGGGTCCGGTCCGGCTCCCCTGGCCGTCTGGGCACGTGGACCGCCTCCCCCTGCAGGAGCTCCACCACGCGGTTCACCGTCACGGGGCTCCCGGTGCCCACGTTGAACACCTCGCCTGCCGCCTCCGACTCGGCCGCCGTGACGAAGGCGTCGGCCACGTCGCTCACGAAGGTGAAGTCGCGGGCCTGCGTGCCGTCGCCCACGACCGTGAACGGGCGCCCCCGGAGCTTCTGGGCGAGGAACACGCCGAACACGGCGCCGTAGGTCCCCGAGGTCCGGGCGCGCGGACCGTACACGTTGAAGAGGCGCAAGCTCACCACCGGAAGCCCGTAGACCCGGCCCCAGTGCAGCACGCACTGCTCCCCCAGGAGCTTGGTGAGGGCGTAGGGATACTGCGGGCGCAGGGGCGCGTCCTCGGGCGTGGGGAAGCGGTCGGGGATGCCGTAGCACGAGGAAGAGGCCGCGTAGCAGAAGCGCCGCACCCCGGACCGCCGCGCCGCCTCCAGGACGGCCACCGTCCCGTCCACGTTGGCGCGGTGGTAGTCGAGCGGCCGCTCGATGGACGGTACGATGTCGGCGAGCGCTGCCAGGTGGAAGACCCAGTCGGCTCCCTCGAAGAGGGCGCCCAGCGGCTCCGGCTCGGCCACGTCCACCCGCTCGAGCCTCACGTGCGCGTCCCCGGCCCTGTGCGCCAGGTTCTCGGCGCGTCCCGTGGCGAGGTTGTCGAGCACCAGGACCGAGTGCCCGTCGGTCGCGAGCCGGTCCACGAGGTGACTGCCGATGAACCCGGCGCCGCCCGTCACGATTGCCCGCATGCGGGAATCTTACCCCAACGGCCGGGCCCCGCAATCAAATCATGGCGAGCGGAGCGCGCGCGCTGGCGTCGCCCGGCCCGCCGGCGGCGCGCCGCCCGCGACCGAAGGGACGGGCCGGCCCACCCGGCGATACACCTCGTAGGAGTAATAGGGGTACTCCCCGACGCGGTCGACCTTCTCGAAGCGCTCCGCGAGGAGCGCCCCCATCCGCGCCACCTTCGGCCGGTTGACCTCGGGGTGCTTGTGGAAGCCTTCGGCGAACTCGTTGAAGCCTTCCGGGGAGATGACGGCGTAGTCGGCCTCGACGCCGAGCCACCGCTCCAGCTGCGGCATGCCGTAGTAGCCGCTGCGCATCGTCGCCCAGTTGTCGTCGTCCCTCACCGCCAGCGTATCGTAGTTGGCGATCTGCTGGAGGTGGGTGGGGGGCAGGCCGGACAGATAGAAGACGTCGACCTGGCCGAAGAAGAAGACCCGGGCCTCCCGGGGCACCAGGCGAGCCAGGTGCTCGCCCGCGAGGCGGGCCCGGCGCATCGGATCGGCCGCGCGCCAGACCCCCAGCGGAAGGAGCGGGTTGCGGTTGTAGTAGATCGGCAACACCAGCACGGCGGCCAGGGCGGCGGCGAGGACCATCCGGGCGCGCGGCGTGAACCCGGGATCCACAGCCAGGCGGCTCGCCAGGTAGCCGAGGACGAGCGTGAGCAGGGGCGCCAGCGAGGCGATATACAGCCCGATCCACTTGAAGTTGATCCGGAAGAACACGAACAGGCAGGCCAGCACATAGAGGAACAGCATCGCGAGCAGGGACACCCGCCGGTCGATGAGATAGACGCCGCGCCAGCCCGCGCGG
Organism: Candidatus Rokuibacteriota bacterium; assembly: GCA_016188005.1. NCBI lineage: Bacteria > Candidatus Rokuibacteriota > Candidatus Rokuibacteriota bacterium. Next base: position 83,395 of record JACPIQ010000056.1, read on the forward strand.
CGGCCGCGCCACAGGGCGAGGCAGAGGATCCCGGCCACGGCGAGGACGAGGAACTCGTAGCGGCGCGCGAGATGCACCAGGGCCTGCAGCTGGAACCCGACGCCCTGGTAGGGCCGCGCGTCGAGCACGGCGAAGGGGACGTACCCCAGCGGGCGGACGAGCTGGCCCACGAAGGGCATCGAGGCCAGGAGCTTCAGACGCCGGAGGTCCCACAGGAAGAAGGCGAGCGGCGGCAGGATCATGACGGCCCCGACGAGGAGCCGTTCGCCCCGGCTCCGGGCGCGCCGCACGGCGCAGACGAGCACCACCGGGAGCAGCAGCCACATGTGAGTCCGCAGGAAGAAGAGGGAGCCCAGGACTGCCGCGCCGGCCACGTTGCGCAGGGGCGTCTCCGCCCCGAGCCACACGAGCAGGCCGGCGACCATGGTCATCGCCGTCAACGCATGGTAGTGGGCGGTCGCGTAGTAGCCCACGATCGCGCCCTGGGCGGCGAGGAAGGCCGCCGCGAGGAGCCCACACAGGTCGCCACCGAGCCGCCGCCCCAGCATCGCCGTCAGGAGAACGAGCGCCACGCCGAAGACGACGCTCGTCATGCGGGCCACGAGCAGATCTCGGCCCCACCAGGCCTGGGTGGCCCCCAGGACGTAGTAGGCTCCTGGCGGCCGGTGCCCCACCATGTCGTCCTGGTAGAGGCTGATCTCCCCCGCGGCGGCGAGGTAGCCGAAGAAGAGGGCCGACGTCTCGTCGTGGTACGGCACGAGCACGCGGGCCGCGTAGACGGCCTGCGCGAGAAACGCGGCCGTGATCAGAGCGAGCCCGAGCGTGAAGATCCGTGCCGGACGCGTCGCCGGGACCATCCGAGGGTCATCCGCAGGCGGGCTGCTGGCCAGGGCACCGTCAGTCACCCGCGCACGCTAGCAGGCGGGCATGGGCCAAGTCAATTGCGAGGCCGTCGTTGGATGGTACACGGCTCCGCCTCCGGTCCTACCGGGGGCGGAGCCGCGTCAGGCCGCGGGTGGCGAAGAACGCCGCGAAGGCCACCAGCGACAGGCCGCTCACCCAGAGCCCGGCGAGCAGGCTGCGGGCCCGGCAGCGGAGCTCCACAAGATGCGTCCCGGCCGGTACCTCCACCGCCATGAAGACCGCGTTGGCGCGCAGGAGTGGCGCCGGGCGACCGTCCACGCGGGCCTCCCACCACGGGTGCCGGCGGACACCCAGGAAGACGTGGGCCGGCGTCTCCGCCTCGACGCGGAGCCGTACCTCCTCCCCCCGCGCGATCTCCACCTGCGTGACCCGCCCCGACTGGCGCGTCTCCCGCCGCGGGCCGTCCGCGTCGAGCGCGCCCAGCCTCGGTCTCGTCTCCTCCCGGCAGCCGCCCGCCGAGAAGGCGCCGAGCGTGTCCTGGGTCCGGACGACCCGCTCCGGGACGTGGAAGCGGGGCTGCGTTCCGTCGACCCGGTAGAGCCGGAAGCCGTCCTGCTCGGCGAGGAGCCTCGCGTGGGCGTCGAACCAGCCGGCGCAGTGATCGGGATCGGAGACGTCGGTGCGGCGGTAGGCATAGTCCCAGCCCCGGTGCCGCAGGACGTAGCGGATGGCGAAGATGTCGGCGAGCCCGGGATGCAGGGTCGCGTGGGACTCGAGCGTGCGGAACATGTAGCCGGCCCCCCGCTCCCAGAAGAAGAGATCCGTCATCGCGCGGTTGTCGGCCACGAGGCTCGAGTAGCCCGTGGTGATGGGAATGCCCGCCAGCATGGTGGCGTTGGGGAGGAGCCGGAAGGCGTTCTCGGCCCCCGCCGGCGAGGCGCGGGTCCGTCGGAGGGACACGGCGCCCCGGTGGAAGAAGAAGGGGATGTCGAGGTGGAGGCGGTGGGAGATCCAGTCGGGGGCATCCGCCTGGAGCGCGCGCTCCAGCGGGTGAGGGCGGAAGATCCCCAGCGTCTGGAGCGTGGTGAGGGACTGCTCGCGACCGCGCTCGAGGAACGCGATGCCGTCCGACGAGGCGAGCAGCGCCAGCGTGAGGACGAGGCTGCGGGGGATCCAGCGCGCGCGCAGGCCCCCGGGCGGCAGGGGCCGCCGCGTCGCGAGGAGGTAGGCGGCCACCGCCGCGAGGGCGGCTGCGAGGAAGACGTTGTGGTTGGTGACGTTCTGCCTCAGGGCCGGGAGGTACTGAGCGATGAACGGCTCGGGCCGCTGGTAGGCCTCGGCGAAGCCCCGCTCCACCACGCGCGCGAGGAGCGGGCTCGCGCTCCAGGCGGCGGAGCAGGCGAGCACGGCGGCCAGGAAGACGATGTAGCCCCAGCAGAGCCGCCGCGAACGCGGGAGTGCCAGCACGGTGTCCACGCAGAGCACCGTGGCGAAGAGGCTCAGCAGCACCGTGAGCCGGCCGTACGGCACGCTCATGCCGAGGTGGACGTAGTAGAGGAGCCCGACGCCGGCCGTCGTCGTGGTGGCCAGCGCAATGGCCACGTACGGGACCTTCCAGAAGAGCCGCGACGGTCCGAACAGCGTCCCGAAGGCCGCCGTGACGGTGACGACGATGCCCTGATACGCCGTGAAGGACTCCCAGAGCGACCAGCCATCGCGCCAGACGGGCCACCAGGGGATGCCCGGAGTCTCGCGGAGGGCCAGCGGCTCCGGGAAGACGCCGCCGACGAGGCTCGGGTAGAGCAGGCGCAGGGCGTAGAAGACGGGCACGCGCTGATGGGCGGGGTGGAAGGCCACGCTGAGCCGGGGCTCGTCCACGGCGGCGATCCTGAGGCTCTCGAGGAGCGGCATCAGGTGCGCCGCGCTCAGGAGCCCGGCCACGGCGCCGCCGGCGCAGAGCGCGCCCAGGCCGAGGAGCCGGCGCCCCCGCCCGGCCGCGAAGAGGGCGAAGCCCAGGTAGAGGTAGATCGAGTAGAGCGTGAACTGGAGCTGCCCCCAGGTGAGCTGGAACCACAGGAGCAGGGCAAGCCAGCCCACCGTGCGGACCCAGCTGGGGCGCGAGATGCGCGCCAGCAGGAGGAGGGTCCACGGGATGGCGGCGAAGTGGAAGGAGGTGGAGAAGAACACGTACGCGGTGAACACCCCGCCCGAGAAGAGGTAGAGCGTGGCAGCCCACAGCGCGACGACCGGCCGGCCGGGCCAGAGGGCGCGCGCGAGCAGGTGGAAGCCGTGGAAGGCGGCCAGGAGCTCGAGGAAGGAGAAGACGCTCATGAACCAGATGAAGCCGCCCCGGTCGAGCCACCAGCCGGCCAGGAGGTGCAGCGGGCTCAGCGCGAAGTTGGGGTTGCCCACCAGCGGCATGCCGCCCCAGAGGAAGGGGTTCCAGACCGCGAGCCGGCCCTGCTTGAGCTCGGCGAAGAAGCGGTCGAAGAGCGGGTAGACGAGATCCAGGTTGTCGGCGCTCTCGACGGAGAAGGCCTGCGCCGCCCACCAGAGGTCGCGGAAGAAGAGCGCCAGCACCGCGAGCGGGGCGAGGAAGAGGACCGCGTCGAGGGCGCGCGACCCGGCGGCGTCGCGGCCGGCCAGCGTCTCCCTCTCGGTCATCGCGCGAGCTTCGGGTCCAGCAGATCGCGGAGCCCGTCCCCCAGCAGGTTGAGCCCGAGCACGGTCACCGCGATGGCGCCGCCGGGAAAGATCGCGAACCAGGGGTTCATGCCGAGGAAGGCCTGGGCCTCACGGAGCATGAGCCCCCAGGACGGGTGCGGCGGCTGGGTGCCGAGCCCGAGATAGGCGAGCCCCGCCTCGGCGAGGATGGCGACGGGGAAGCTGATGGTGGCCTGCACGATGAGCGGCGACAGCGTGTTGGGCAGGATGTGGCGGGCGATGAGGGCCGCGTCCCCGGCGCCCAGCGCGCGGGCGGCCACCACGAAGTCCCGGTCGCGGAGCTCCAGGAAGGCCGCCCGGGTGAGCCGCGCGAAGACGGGGAGGAAGGCCACGCCGATGGCCACCATGCTGATGGTGATGCTCGGGCGGAAGACCGCCGTGATCAGGAGCGCCGAGAGGATGGCCGGGAAGCCCTGGACGGCGTCCATCAGACGCATGAAGCCCTCGTCGAGCCACCCGCCGAAATAGCCGGAGAGCATGCCGAGGAGCACGCCCACGCCCATGCCGAGCCCCACCGCGATCACCCCCACGAGGATGGAGGTGACGGCCCCGCTCATGATGCGCGAGAGCAGGTCGCGCCCGAACTGGTCGGTGCCGAGGAGGTGGTCGGCGGAGGGGCCCTGCAGCCGGCCGCTGATGGACATCTCCAGCGGGTCCCGCGGCGTGTAGACCAGGCTCAGCGCGGCGGTTCCCAGCAGACAGAGCGTGACGGCCAGCCCCAGCGTGAACGTCACGTGCCGGAGCGGCCGCCGCCGCCGGGACGGCGCTCGGTCACTCATAGCGGATGCGGGGGTCGAGGAGGCCGTAGAGGACGTCCACCGCCACGTTGATCGTCACGATCACCGAGGCGACGAAGAGCACCACGCCCTGCACCACGGGCAGGTCCCGGGCGGTGATGGCCCCCAGCGCCAGGCGCCCCAGCCCCGGGAGGTAGAAGACCGACTCCAGGATGATGCTCCCCGCCATGAGCTGGCCGAGCTGGACGCCCGCCACGGTGAGCACCGGGATCATCGCGTTGCGCAGCGTGTGGCGGAAGAGCACCGCGCGCTCGGCGACCCCCTTGGCGCGGGCCGTCTTCACGTACTCCTCGCGCAGCACCTCCAGGATGGCCGAGCGTGTCGTGCGCGCCAGCACGGCGAACTGGAAGAGCCCGAGCGCCACGGCCGGCAGCAGGAGGGACTTGAGCGCGGGCAACAGGCCTTGAGCCCAGCCGTCGAAGCCGCCGGACTGGAACCAGCCGAGCCGCACCGAGAAGAGGAGCACCAGCAGAAGGCCCGCCCAGAAGCCCGGCACGGCCACCCCCACCTGCGAGAGCGTCATCGTGAGGTAGTCGCCCCAGCGGCGGTGCCTGGTCGCCGCGAACACGCCCAGCGGGATGGCGGCGAGGATCATCAGGCCGCCGGCCATGAGCGTGAGCGGCAGCGTCACCGGGAGCCGCGAGAGGATCAGGGCGCCCACGGGCACGTCGTACTGGATGGAGCGGCCGAGATCGCCCGTGAGCGCCCGGCCGATCCACTCGAGATACTGCACCGGGATGGGCCGGTCGAGCCCCATGGCCTCGCGGAGCCGGCCTGCCGCCTCGGGGCTGGCCTCGGTGCCCATGATGAGCAGCGCGGGATCGCCGGGCAGGATGCGCACCACCACGAAGACGAGGATGGACACGAAGAGGAGGGTGGCCAGCAACGCGGCCGCCCTCCTCAGGATGAAGCGACGCAAGCCTGTCGGCTGCCTTCGGCCCCGCCTACTTCTGCCAGGCCACCTCGGACAGGTCCAGTGCCGTGGTGGGCAGGTCCTTCCAGAGCCCGGTGAGGCCCTTCTTGGCGGCCACGAGGCGCGGGTACATGTAGAGCCAGACCACCGGGGCCTCCTCGGCCAGCATCTTCTGCATCTTCACGTACAGCTCCCGCCGCTTCTTGTCCTCCAGCGTGGCCTCGGACTCCTTGAAGAGCTTCTGGAACTCGGCGTTGTCCCAGCGGAAGTAGTACTTGGGGTTGGCGTAGTTGTTGATGTCCCAGGGCTCGCCGTGCCCGATGATGGTCAGATCGTACTCGGGGCTCGTGCAGGGTGGCAGGCAGTAGACGCGCCCCAGCCACTGGCCCCACTCGATCTGCTCCATCTTCACCCGGATGCCCACCTTGGCCAGCTGGCTGACGATGACCTCGCCCGTGCGCACCGTGTAGTAGTACTGCGGCGCCACCTTCAGCACGGCGTCGAAGCCGTTGGGGAAGCCCGCCTCGGCCAGGAGTTTCTTGGCCCTGGCGGGGTCATGGGACTTCTCCTTCGACAGGTCCACGTAGTAGGGGTTCAGCGGATCCACGTTGGAGCCGAGCACCTTCCCGTAGCCGAAGACCGCGCCCTTGAGCACCTCGTCCTTGTTGATCGCATGCGTGATGGCGAGTCGCACGCGCTTGTCGGAGAAGGGGGCCTTGGCGTTGTTCATGGCGAGGATCACGTCGTTGGTCGTGTCCCCGGTGATCACCTGGAAGCGTGGGTCCTTCTTGAGGTCGGGCGCGTTCTCGGGGCCGATCCCGAAGGGCGACACGTCGATGTCCCCCGCCCTGAGGGCGGCCAGCGCCGAGTTCGGGTCCGGGATGAAGCGGAAGGTGACCTTGTCGAGACGCGGCAGCCCCTTGATCCAGTAGTCCTTGTTCCGCGCGAGCACCAGCCGGTCGCCGCGCTTCCACTCGGCGACCGTGAACGGGCCCGTGCCGATGGGCGCCGTCTTGAGCGTGTCCACGGCCTCCCGCGGATAGATCACCGAGCCCGGGCGCGCCATGGTCAGGAGGAAGTTGGAATCGATGGCCTTGAGCGTGAGCGTGACGGTGTGGGTGTCCTTGACGATGATATTGGTGATGCCCAGGTAGCGGGGGCGGTGCGGGTGCTTGGTCTCCGGGTTCATGGCCCGCTCGAGCACGAACTTCACGTCCTCGGCGCGCATCTCCCGCCCGTTGTGGAACCGGACGCCCTTCTTGAGGAAGAAGGTGTAGTTGAGGTTGTCCGTGGTGTACCAGCGCTCGGCCAGCCACGGCACCAGCTTGCCGTGCTTGTCGAGCTTCACCAGGCTCTCCTGGACGTTGTAGTGGATCGTGTTCTGGATGGCGGTGGCCGGGCTCGCCGTCATGTCGAGCCCCGGTGGCTCCGCCGCGGCCTGCACCACGAGCGTGCCGGCCTGCTGCTGGGCCTGGGCCGCAGGCGAGCCCGCGACCAGTGCGGCGAGCGCCAGAGCGAGCGCCAGCATCACGCGCCAGAGACTCATCGCTTTCCCCCCATGAAGAAGTCCACCGTGCGACGCAGCCCCTCGTCGAAGGTCACGAGCGGCTCGTAGCCGAAGTCGCGCTTGGCGCTGCCGATGTCGGCCAGGGTGTGCGGCACGTCCCCCACCCGGCGCGGCAGGTGCCTCCGCCGGAGCGGGGTCCCCAGCAGCCCTTCCAGCATGGCGATCATCCCGAGGAGGGTGATCCGGCTGCCGCACCCCACGTTGTACGACTTGCCGGAGACGGCCGCGGCCGGCGCCCGCGCCGCCAGCAGGTTGGCCGAGACCACGTTGTCGATGTAGGTGAAGTCCCGGGACTGGGTGCCGTCGCCGTGGACCTGGAGCGGGCGGCGCCCCAGGCCCCAGAGGATGAAGCGCGGGATCACCGCGGCATACTCGCTCTTGGGGTCCTGGCGGGGGCCGAACACGTTGAAGTACCTGAGTCCCACCGTCTCCACGCCGAACAGCCGGCTCCACACTCCCGCGTAGATCTCCCCCGCGACCTTGGTCGCGGCATACGGGGAGATCGGGGAAGTGGGCTGCTCCTCGCGCTTCGGCAGATCGGGACGCTCGCCGTAGACCGACGAGGACGAGGCGTAGACGATGCGCGGCTTCCGACGCTCCGCGGCGGCGGCGTGGAGCAGATGGAGGAAGCCGGTGACGTTGGAGGCGTTGGCGCCCAGCGGATCGGCCACGGAGCGCGGCACGGAGCGCATGGCCGCCTGGTTGAAGACCACGGAGGCGCCGGCCACCGCCCGCTTCACCGCCGCGAGATTGACGAGGTCCCCACGCATCACCTCGAGGCCCCGGTCGCCTCGCGCGAAGTCGAGGTTGGCCCGGCTCCCGGTGGAGAAGTTGTCGAAGACCCGCACCCGGTAGCCGTCGGCGAGGAGCCGCTCCACCAGGTGGGAGCCGATGAAGCCCGCTCCGCCGGTCACCAGCGCGAGTGATTTCCTTGTCATCTCAGGCGCGTGAACGCGCCCAATTATGGTGGCGGGGCGCCGGAATTGTCAATCTTGGGTTCGCGGTCGGAGCGCCCCGGGAACGCCGCAGCACGGTTTGACAAGCGGGGTCCCCGCGGCTAGGATGTGGCCCTCGTGTCACAGTGACCCCCCTGCTCCGCCCCGACGAGGTAAGGAGGCTGCCATGCGTCCCCCCCTCACGGCTGTCACCGCGCTGCTCCTCACGCTCGGACTCGCCGCCCCGGCGGCGCTCGACGCGCAGACCAAGGACGACACGATCGTCTACGCGCTCCAGTCGGACATCGCCACGTGGGACCCGCCCAACGACGTGCTGCGCGAGGCCATCATCCTCGGCTACCACGTCTTCGACCACCTGGCCGCGCGCGACGTCAAGACCGGTCGGGTGGGCGCGAACCTGGCCACCTCGTGGAAGGCCCTGGACGACACGACCTGGGAGGTCAAGCTGCGGCGGGGCGTCAGGTTCCACGACGGCACGCCGTTCGGCGCCAAGGACGTCAAGGCCACCTTCGAGCGGGTGCTAGACCCCAAGAACAAGCTCACCGCCCGCGGCAACCACGCCAAGATCAAGAGCGTGGAGGTCGTGGACGACTCCACGGTCCGCTTCAAGACCGACGGCCCCTACCCCCTCTTCGTCGAGCGCATGACCGCGCAGGTGATGCAGTCGGCCAAGGTCATCGCCGAGAAGGGCCATGAGTGGATGCAGGAGCACCCGGTCGGCACCGGTCCCTACAAGCTCGTGAAGTGGAGCCGGAAGCAGGAGCACCTGCTCGTCCGCAACGACGAGTACTGGGGGCCCAAGCCCCACTTCAAGTACGTGCGCATCCGCATCATCCCCGAGCAGGCCACGCAGATCGCCGAGCTCCTCTCGGGGGGCGTCGATGTGATCAAGGCCGTGCCGCCCGACCAGATGGACGTCATCAACAAGTCGGGCACCTCCCGCACGACCACCTCGCCCATCCTCCGCACCGCCATGCTCCAGCTCGACCAGTCGGGGCGCGGCGGGCCGAACCCCTTCCAGGACCGGCGGGTGCGGCAGGCGGCCAACCTGGCCACGGACATCGACGGTGTCATCAAGCACGTGCTGAACGGCCTCGGCGACCGCACCGCGACCGGGGTCAACCCCATGGCCTTCGGCTGGGACCAGACCCTCAAGCCCTACAAGCAGGACGTGAGCCGCGCCAAGAAGCTCCTGGCCGAGGCCGGCTTCCCGAACGGCCTGGACATCACCTTCCACGAGGGCCCACCCGTCGTCGAGCCGGCCACGCAGCAGACCAACGACGCCATCGTGAGCGATCTCACGAAGGCCGGCTTCCGCGTCAAGCGCAACTACACGGGCGACAACACGGTGTTCGTCGCCCGCGTGAAGGAGAACAAGGCGAGCCCCATGTTCAACTGGTCCTGGGGCTACTACTCGATCTTCGACGCCGACGCCATCCTCTACGACGTGTTCAAGTGCGGCGAGACGTGGAGCTATTACTGCAACAAGGAGCTGGACGACCTGATCCACGCGGGGCGCTCCAGCCTCGACCCGAAGAAGCGGGCCGAGATCTACGTCAAGGCCCAGAAGCTCCTCTTCGACGATGCCGCCTACCTGTACAAGTGGGGCCTCCGCGGCGTCTGGGGGGTCTCGAACCGCATCGAGTACGCGGCGCCGCGCGACGAGATCGACCGCATGTTCCTCGCGACCCCGCGCAAGAAGTAGCGGGAACCTCTCCGGCGCGGGGCGGCCCCCCACCCCGCCCGCTCCCCGTGCTCGGGGGAGCGGGCGGCCGGGGCGGCCCCGCCGGCACTTCCCCCGGATGCGGCGCTACATCGCTCGTCAGCTGCTCCAGCTCGTCGTCGTCCTCGTCGGCATCTCCCTCCTGGCCTTCTCCATCCTCCACGTCATCGGCGACCCCGTCCTCCTCCTCCTGCCCCAGAACGCGGGCAAGGAGGAGTACGAACGCTACCACCGGCTGCTCGGCCTCGACAAACCACTCCACATCCAGTACTGGAAGTTCGTCAGCCGGGCCGTCCAGGGCGATTTCGGCAAGTCCTGGTACGCCGACACGCCGGCCTTCGCGCTGGTGCTCGAGCGTATGCCCCCCACCGTCTACCTCACCTTCGCCGGGCTGGCCGCGGCGATGCTGATCGCCCTCCCACTCGGGATCCTGGCCGCGCTCAAGCGTCACTCCTTCGTGGACAACCTCTGCACGATGCTCGCGGTGGCGGGCCAGGCGGTCCCCATCTTCTGGCTCGGCATCATGCTCATCATCGTCTTCGCCGTGCGGCTCAAGGCGCTGCCCGCCTCGGGCTACGGGACCTGGCAGCACTTTCTGATGCCCGCCTTCAGCCTCGGCACCTTCCTGGCGCCCATCACGATGCGTCTGGTGCGGTCCGGCGTCATCGAGGTCATGAACATGGAGTACATCAAGACGGCCCGGGCGAAGGGCGTGGCCGAACGGATGGTGGTGGTCAAGCACGCCTTCCGCAACGCCTGCATCCCGGTCATCACGGTGGTGGGGCTGCAGTTCGGCCAGCTCCTGGGCGGCGCCATCGTGACGGAGACCGTCTTCGCCTGGCCCGGGGTGGCGACGCTCACGGTGGAGTCCATCCGGAACCAGGACTTCCCGGTGGTGCAGTGCGCCGTGGTGCTGCTCGCCCTCGTCATCGTCACGGTCAACCTCATCGTGGACATCATCGTCGGCGTGATCGACCCGCGGATCCGGGTCGGCGGATGAGTGCGACGGGGACGGAGACGGGAGCGGCCGTGGCGCCGGGCGACCTCGCTCGCGCGGGGCTCCCCGGCGCGATGCACGGCTCGCTGCGCCGCCTGTGGCGGCTCAAGTGGGGCGTGGCGGCGGCGGTCATCATGGCGGCGATCGTGGGCGCCACCGTGCTGGCGCCCTGGCTGGCGCCGCACGACCCCATCAGCGTCAACATCCGCCACCGGCTCGCTCCGCCCGCCTGGATGGAGGGGGGCGGGCTCACGCACCCGCTGGGGACCGACCAGGTGGGCCGCGACCTCCTCTCACGGGTGATCTACGGAGGGCGGGTGTCGCTGGTGGTGGGCGTGGCGGCCGTGCTCCTGTCGGCCACCATCGGCGTGCTGCTGGGGCTCGGCGCCGGCTACTTCGGATCGCGCGTGGACTGGATCATCATGACGGGGGTCAACGTCATGCTGACTTTCCCGTTCGTGCTTCTGGCCCTGGCGGTGATCGCCGTCCTCGGCCCGAGCCTGCCGAACATGATCGCCGTGCTGGGCGCGGCCGGCTGGCCGATCTACGCCCGCGTGGTGAGGGCGGAGACGCTGTCCATCCGCGAGCGCGACTTCGTCGTGGCCAGCCGGGCGCTGGGCACGAGCCACCTTCGTATCGTGTTCCGGCAGATCCTCCCCAACCTGGTCTCCGCCGTCGTCGTGATCGCGACGCTCCAGGTGGCCCAGGTGATCATCCTGGAGTCGTTCCTCTCCTTCCTGGGGCTCGGGGTCCAGCCGCCGACGCCCGCCTGGGGCAACATGCTGGGCGAGGGGCGCGTCTACATGCTCAACTCGTGGTGGATCGCGGCCTTCCCCGGGCTCGCGATCTTCGTGACCACGCTCGTGATCAACCTCATGGGCAATGCGCTGCGCGACTGGCTCGACCCGCACATGAAACTCTAGTCGGGCGAGCCGCAGGCGAGGCGAGCGGAGATGACAATCCCCCGAGCGGAGCAACCCGGCGTGATGGGACTACTTGTAGCCGGAGCCAGCCTGCCTGTACTCCTCGCGGGGCGGCGAGAAGATGTCCAGCACGAGGGCCCGCGTGCCGGGGAGGGCGCGGCCGCCGTGGAGGACGTTGGGCGGTGTCTGCCAGAAGTCTCCGGCCTTGACGTGGTGCTCGACGCCGTCCTGGATGCGGATCCACTCGCCCTCGAGGCAGACCCCCCACTGCTCGTTGGGGTGAGAATGCACCGGCGAGGCCGAGCCCGGCTCGATCTCCACCACCGAGAGCATGAGGTGTACGCCGGGGAAGACGCGGGCGCGGATCCCCTCGGTGAGCTGGCGCGGGATGCCGCCCGTCGTGATGTTGTGAAAGCGCTGCGCGTCGTCGCCCATGGGCGGCTCCTTTATCCTCAACATGCCTGGCGGCATGTTGACCGTGGGCCAACTCGATCGGGACCACCGGCCCGCCCCATCCCCCGCCCCCAGCCGCGCCATGCCTGGCGGCATGTTGACCGTGGGCCAACTCGATCGGGACCACCGGCCCGCCCCCGGTCGCCCATCGCGTATCATACCCTGGAGGCTCTGCCTTGAGAGTGTTCCTGGCCATGCTGTCCCACGAGACGAACACGTTCAGCAACGTGCCCGCCGATCGGGCCCAGTTCGAGGCGCGCAGCCTCCACTACGGGGACGACGTCGTGGAGGCCTTCCGCGGCACGGGCACCTGCCTGGGCGGCATGATCGAGGCGGCCGAGCGGCGGGGCGTCCGCCTCGTCCCCTCGGTGGCCGCCGCCGCCTCGCCCGCCGGGTGCGTCACGAGCGAGATCTACGCGCACGTCAGGACCCGCCTGCTCGCCGATCTCCGGGCCGCGGGCGCCGTGGACGGCGTGCTCCTCGATCTGCACGGCGCCATGGTGCCCGAGGGGATCGACGACGGCGAGGGCGACGTCATCGAGGCGGTGCGCCAGGCAGTGGGGCCGCACGTCCCCATCGCCGTGACGCTGGATCTGCACGGCAATCTATCCGAGGGGATGGTCAGGGGCGCCGATCTCCTCCACGGGTACAAGACCTACCCACACGTGGACATGGCGGAGCGCGGTGTGGAGGCCACGGAACGGCTGCTCGACGCAATTGCCGGGCGTATCCGGCCCACGGCCGCGCACAGGAAACCGCCGCTCTTGCCGCCGCTGGGCAACCAGGGCACGGCGCGCGGCCCGATGCGGCGCCTCTACGATCTGGCCGGCGAGATGGAGAAGGACCCCCGGGTGATCTCCATCTCGGTGTTCGCGGGCTTCCCTCACGCCGACATCCCCGACGCGGGGCTCGGGATCTACGTGGTCACCGACGGAGACCAGGCGCTCGCCGGAGAGCTGGCGGACCGCCTGGCCGCCGTCGCGTGGGAGCACCGCCACGAGTTCATCCACCACGGCGCTCCCGTCCCCGAGGCGGTGCAGCGGGCGCTCCGTGCCGAGGGGCGCCCCATCGTGCTCGCCGACATGGCGGACAACACCGGTGGCGGCGCGGCCGGCGACGGCACCGAGATCCTCCGCGAGCTGCTCCGGGTGGGCGCGCGCTCCGCCGTCGTGGCCTGCCTCTGGGATCCGCTGGCCGTCCGCGAGTGCGCGCGAGCCGGGGTGGGCCAGAGCGTGACGCTGGAGGTGGGCGGCAAGGTGGACGACAGGCACGGCGCCCCGCTGCGCGTCACGGGAGTGGTGCGGACGCTGTCGGATGGCCGCTTCGTCCACAAGGGCCCCATGGCGCGGGGGCTGCCGGGGCGGCTCGGCACCACCGCGGTGCTCGACGTCAACGGCGTGAAGATCATCCTCATCTCCCATCGCTGGCAGACGCTGGACCCCGAGATGATCCGCTTCGTCGGGCTGGACCCGCTCGAGGACAAGATCCTGGTGGTCAAGTCCACCATCCACTACCGCGCCGCCTTCGAGCCCCTCGCCAGCGAGATCATCGAGGTCGACGCTCCGGGGCTGTCCTCGTCGAACCTCGAGCGCTTCGACTTCAAGCGCCTCCGGCGGCCCATCTTCCCTCTCGACCGGGAGGCGACCTACCCATGACCCGCCGCCTCGCCCTCTGCGCCGTTGCGGTGTTCACGGCCGGCGCCGCCGCAGGGCTCCTCGCCGGGAGCGCGCTGTCCGCGGCCGGGCCGCGGATGTGGGCCGACGTGCTCCTCACGCGGACGACGAGCGAGATCCCGCGCAAGGTCTCCCTCCGGGTCAACGACGATCACTGGGACCCCGGGGCCGAGGGCGGCTGGCACCGGCACCCCGGGCCGACGATCCTCTACGTCATCGAGGGCGAGCTGTCGGAGGCCACCCGGCAGGGCACCAATACGCTCAAGCGAGGGCAGGCCGTCTGGCGTTCAGCGAGCCACGAGCACAATGTCAGGAACCCCGGGCCGGGTCCGGCGCGGGCACTGGCGATCCACCTCGACCCGGCCCACTGAGCAGAGCGAGGACATCCGCAATGGCGTTCCCGGACTTCACGGCGGCGGACTTCAAGGTGTTCGAGATCGAGGGCTTCGCTCCCCGCATGGAGGCCATCAGGCGGCGCCTCCGCCCGAAGCTCGAGGCGGCGGGCCGTGCGCTCCTGCCGGACGTCACGCGCGTCGGCGGCGCACAGGCCTTCGCGCACGTGGCCCGGCACGCCCGCCGCACCGTGAACCCGCCGGACGACACCTGGGTGGCCTTCGCCGTGGACCGGCGCGGATACAAGAAGCATTGCCACTTCAAGGTCGCGCTGTCGCGCGGGGCCCTGCGCTTCCTCTTCGAGGCAGGCCCCGAGCACGCCGCGAAGAAGCGCTGGGTGGCGGCGTGGAAGCGGGACGCGCCCAAGGTGGTGCCCGTCTTGAGGCGCGCCAGGGGACTCGCGTGGTTCAGGAACGAGCACGATGACGCTCCCGCTGCCGTCCTGAGCGACCTGCCGGGGGACGCGGTCGCCCGCCTTGGCGAGGAGCTGCTGCGGAGGCGTGACGGGCAGCTCGTCCTGGGCCGCGCCGTTCCAGCCGAGGAGGCCGCACGGTGGAGGCCGGGGGACTGCGCGCGCGTCGCGCGGGAGACGTTCCACCTGCTCGCTCCGCTGTACAGGCTGCGATAGTGGACAGCGCGGCGATCTTCGACATGGACGGGGTCCTCATCGACAGCGGCGTCTGGCACCGGGCCGCCTGGCAGGCCCTGCTCGCCGAGCTGGGAGTGCCGCCGGCGCGGCCCGACTTCTGGAGGCTCACCATCGGGCGGCCCGCCGAGGAGGCGGTGCCTCTGCTCCTCGGCAAGACGCTGTCCGGCAGCGAGGCGTGGCGCCTCGCGCGGCGCAAGCGCGATCTCTATGTGGGGCTCGCCCGCCAGGGGCTCCGCGCCGTGCCCGGCGCGCCGGCCTTCGTCGAGTCGCTCGAGCGCCGGGGCGTGCCCCGCGCCGTGGGAACCTCGGCCTCACGGCCGGACGTCGAGCGCATGCTCGGCGCCGTCGGGCTCAGGCGTCACTTCGACGTGGTGGTCACCGCCGAGGACGTGCGACGCGGCAAGCCGGATCCCGAGGTCTACGCGCTCGCCGCACGGCGGCTCGGGGCGACGCCGGACGCCTGCCTGGTGTTCGAGGACTCGGTAGTCGGCGTCGAGGCGGCGCGCCTGGCGGGTATGCGCGCCATCGGGGTCACGACGGCGTACGGCGAGGAGGAACTCCGTGCCGCCGGCGCACTTGCGGTCGTCGCGGATTTCGAGGGGCTCCAGTGGGAAGCGATCGCCCGGCGGTGAGCACCCCGGGGTTCTGGGAGGCGCTCTACGCCTCCCGGAGCGACGGCTGGGAGCTGGGCCACCCCGCCCCGCCGCTGACTTCCTGGCTCTCCGCAGGCAACGCGTTTCCGGCGGCCCGCGCCGGGCCTGCCTCCGTCGCAGTTCCCGGCTGCGGCCGCGGACACGACGCGCGCCTCCTCGCCCGCGCGGGCTACCGCGTCTCGGGCTTCGACTTCGCGCCCGCCGCGATCGCCGAAGCGCGGGCGCTGGCCCAGGCCGACGGCGTCGAGGTCACCCTCGAGCAGCGGGACGTCTTCACGCTGGCGGGGGACTGCGAAGGCCTCTTCGACGGGGTGTGGGAGTACACGTGCTTCTGCGCCATCGAACCGGCCCGCCGCGAGGAGTACGCGCGGGTGATTCACGCCATCCTGCGGCCCGGCGGCCGGCTGCTCGCCTGCTTCTATCCGCTCCGCGAGGGCACCGACGGGCCTCCCTTCCCCGTGTCGGTGGCGGAGGTCGAGCGCGTGCTGTCCCCGCACTTCGGCATCCTCGAGGCGGGGCCGCCGGCGGAGTCGGTGGAGCGCCGGCGCGGCCTCGAGTGGCTGGTGCTCGCCCACCGCCTCGGGTGACGGATCCCGCCGGCCCGGCGCCCACCGGGTCCGGAGAGGGGGCCCGCCCTCCGGACCCCGGCGCCTCGCGGGTAGTGGATTCCGAGAGTTCCATCAGCGGGCCAGCGCCACGCAGATGACGCCGACCACGACGACGGCGGCGCCGACGAGCCGCCGGCCCAGCTGCCTCTCACCGAGCCACAGCCGGCCGATGAGCACCGAGAGCACGATGGAGATCTCCCGTGAGGCGACGACGTAGCCCGCCTTGGAGAGCGTGAAGGCGAAGAGCACGAGGAGATAGCTCGTCAAGTTCATCGTGGACGCGATCAGGATCGTGCGCCAGTTGAGCTGCCACTCGCGGCGGAGGGCCCCGCGGCGCGCGAGGACCGGCACGGCCAGGAGCAGGCTCATGGCGACCCCCATGACGGCGAGGTACGGCACGGGGTGGAGCCGCGCGACACCCGCCTTGTCCACCAGCGAGTACGACGCGATGGTCACGCCGGTCACCAGCGCCCAGCCCGCCCCCGCGCCGAGGTGGCGGCGCACCCTCGCCGCGCCACCCGCCGCAGCGGGACCGGCCGTGATCGTGACGATGCCCAGCACGACGAGGGCGATTCCCGCCGCCCCGAGCGGCGACAGCCGCTCTTCCAGCACGAGGAGCGCCCCCACCGGCACCAGCGCCACGCCCAGGCCCCGCGCGATCGGATACACGAGGGACAGCTCCCCCGTGGCATAGGCCTTCCCGAGCGCGAAGAAGTACGCGGCGTGCACGACCGAGGTCGTCACGAGGTACGGCAGCGCCGCCGCCGGCACCCCGGCGTCCGGCAGGTACGCGATCCCGAAGGGCGCGAGGAGCACGGTCGCCAGCGACAGGGAGGACCAGAGGAAGGCCAGCTGATCGCGTGCCCGCTTGGTCAGCGCGTTCCACCCCGCGTGGAAGAGCGCGGCGGCGAGGACGAGCGCGAGCGCGGAGGCGGGCATCCGCGCCAGTGTAGGCGCCGCGCCGCCGCCCCACAAGCGGCCGCGCGCGAGCGGGCGGGCGGTTGACCGTCTCCGGGAGCCCGTGCTAAGGTTGGCCACCTTTCCGCCGCCGTGGTCATCCGTGCGCGGGCATCCACTGCCCGAGGGAGGTCGGACCATGATCGCTCTCCGCGTCGCGCTGACCCTCATGCTCGTGGGTGCCCTGGCACTGCTGGGCGGCTCTCTGCAGCCGGCCTGGGCCCAGACGATCAAGATCGGCGTCCTCTTCGATCAGAGCGGCCCGTTCTCCGCGGCCGGATCGCTCAACTGCTGGCGCGGGGCCAAGCTGATCATCGACTACGTGAACGAGCGCGGCGGCGTGCTCGGCAAGCACAGGATCGTCCGCGTGGACGGCGACAGCCAGTCCAAGGCGGAGGTCGCCATCAACGAGGCCGAGCGGCTGCTGAACGTCGAGAAGGTGGACATCCTGGCCGGCATCTACTCCAGCGCCCACGCCGTGCCGCTGGCCGAGAAGGTGGACAAGCAGAAGAAGTTCCTCTGGATCACGACGGCCATCTCGGATGCCGTCTTCAAGGACCGGAACCTGCAGTACGTGTTCCGCCCTCAGCCCAACGGTGGGCTCTTCGGCGCCGTCTCGGTCCAGTACATCGCGGCCAACTCGCAGGAGAAGCTCAAGAAGGCGGCCAAGGACCTCCGCGTCGCCGTGATCTACGAGGATGGCCCCTACGGGGCCGGCGTCGCGGCCTCCAACGAGGCCGAGGCCAAGAAGCTCGGCATGCAGGTGGTGCTCAAGGAAGGCTACTCCGTGAGCGCCCCCGACCTGTCGTCCCTGGTGACCAAGCTCCGCGCGGCCCGGGTCGACGTGCTCTTCCACACCGGGTACAACCCCGACATCGCCCTCTTCCTCCGCCAGGCCAAGGAGCAGGGCCTGCGCGTCAAGGCCTACATGGGGCACGGCGCGGGGCACAGCCAGCTCGACAAGCTCAAGGAGGCCTTCGGCAACGAGATCGAGGCCTTCCATACCGTCGATCCGGTGGCCTCCCAGCTCCTGGACCCGAAGACGCTCAAGCCCGGCGTGGGCGCCCTCACCGCCGAGATGGTCAAGCGCTACAAGGGCGAGTTCGAGCCCAACATGGCGGTGGCCGCCATCGCCCCGCACGTATCCATGGGCTTCAATAACCTCTGGATCCTGCTCAACGACGTCCTGCCCCGGGCCATCCAGAAGCACGGCGGGTGGAGCCCTGAGGCGCTCGCCAAGGCCGCTCGGGAGACCGACATCCCCGAGGCCGGCACGATGATGGGGTATGGCGTGAAGTTCTTCGGCGAGGGGCACCCCATGCGCGGCCAGAACGGGCGCGCCTTCCCGGTGGTATTCCAGGTCGTGGCAGGGAAGTTCGAGGTCGTCTACCCCAAGACCGTCGCCACCGCCGCGCCCATCCTGCCGCTTCCGGCCGCCTCGCCGTGGGCGGCCCGCTGAACTGAACTCCACCCGGCGCCGGGGGCGGAACCTTCCCCGGCGCCGGCACCCCCTCCGCCCCGTGCTGACCGTCTCGGGCCTGACCAAGCGGTTCGGCGGCTTCACCGCCCTGAGCCGGGTGTCGTTCGACGTGGCCGAGGGAGAGATCCTCGGTCTCATCGGCCCCAACGGCTCGAGCAAGACCACCATCTTCAACTGCATCTCGGGCGCCTTTCCGGCCACGGCCGGCTCCATCCGGTTCAGGGGCGATGAGATCTCCGCCCTCACGCCCGACAAGATCTGCCACCGCGGCATCGCCCGGACGTTCCAGATCCCGCGCCCCTTCCGCAAGCTCACGATCCTGGAGAACGTCGCCGTCGCCGCCCACTACGGGAGCAACGAGCGCGGCACGGAGGGCGAGGCGCGCGGCCGCGCGCGCGAGGTGCTGGCGCTGGTGGGCCTGCCCACCGACGACGGCGCGTCCACGGCGCTCCTGGGCGCCGCGGGGCTGAAGAAGCTCGAGCTGGCCCGGGCGCTCGCCACGCGGCCGACGCTGCTGCTGGCCGACGAGATCCTCGGCGGCCTCGATCCCGGCGAGATGGCCGCCGCCGCGGACATGCTCAGGCGGATCCGTCACGAGCTCAGGATCACCATCGTCTGGGTGGAGCACATCATGGCCACCCTCATGCGGGTGGTGGATCGCGTCGTGGTGCTCGACCACGGCGAGAAGATCGCCGAGGGCCGGCCGGTCGACGTGGCGGAGGATCCGAAGGTCATCGAGGCCTACCTCGGCGAGAAGATCGTGCTGGCATGAGCCTGCTGGAGCTGCGCGGCGTCACCGCGGGCTACGGTGAGTTCACGGCCCTGTGGGGCGTGAGCCTGCGCGTGTCGGCCGGCGAGGCCGTGGCCGTGGTGGGGCCCAACGGGGCCGGCAAGACCACGCTCATGCGCGTCATCTCGGGACTGGTGCCGCCGCGCGAGGGCGATCTCACCTTCGACGGCCAGTCGCTCGTGCGCCGGCCGGCCCACGAGATCGTGGCGCACGGGATCGCGCACGTCCCCGAGGGGCGCCGGATCTTCCCCATGCTGACGGTGGCCGAGAACCTGAAGATGGGCGCCTTCCTCCCGAGCGCCCGCCGCGACTACCGCAACAGCCTGGGGCGCGTCTACGCGCTCTTCCCGGTGCTCGCGGAGCGGCAGAAGCAGCGCGCGGGGAGCCTCTCGGGCGGCGAGCAGCAGATGCTCGCCATCGGGCGGGCGCTCATGTCGCGCCCCAGGATCATCCTCCTGGACGAGCCGTCCCTGGGGCTGGCGCCGGTGATGGTCCTGCGCCTCTTCGATCTGATCCGACGCGTGCGGGAGGAGGGCTACACCATCCTGGTCGTGGAGCAGAACGTCCGCCAGGTGCTGAAGCTCGTGGACCGCGCCTACCTCCTCGAGGTGGGGCGCATCAAGATGGAAGGCCGCGCCGACGACCTCTCCGAGCAAGACTTCGTCAGGAAGGCCTATGTGGGCATCTGATTGGCGAGGCGCAGCGGCAGGCGAGCCGAGCGGATATGGAGACCTCCCGAGCGGAGCGAGGGCGCGAGCGTGATCGAGCCGTGATCGATCCGATCTTCATCGCGGAGGCGGCGCTCAACGGCCTCCTGCTGGGCGGGGTGATGGCGCTCCTGGCGCTGGGCCTCAACCTGATCTTCGGTGTCCTCGACATCGTCTGGATCGCCTACGTGGAGCTCGTCATGCTGTGCATGTACCTGGTCTACTTCCTGGTGACGGGCTACGGCTGGCCGATCTGGCTCGGCGGGCTCGCCTCGGTGGCACTCGGGGCCGTCCTGGGTGTCGCCGTGCACCTGCTGATCATCTCCCCGATCCTGACCAGCGCCGCCATCAACCAGTTCCTGGCCACAGGCGGGCTCCTCTTCTTCCTCCAGTCCTTCGCCACCTTTCTCTGGACCACCGACCACCGGACGGTGCGCCTGAATCTGCCCATCATCGAGGTGGCCGGGATGTTCCTCTCCTTCGCTCGGCTGATCGCCTTCGTCGTGGCGATC
>JACPIQ010000057.1 GCA_016188005.1 Candidatus Rokuibacteriota bacterium
CGCCGTGCGCGGCTACGCCCTCGGCGGCGGCCTCATGCTCGCGATCGCCCAGGATCTGAGGATCGCCGAGACCTCGGCGCGCTTCGGGCTCCCCGAGGTGACGCTCGGCTTCAACCCGAGCTATGGCATCGGGCGGCTGCTCGACATCGCGGGCGGCGCGCATGCGCGCGACCTGCTGCTCACCGGCCGCACGGTGGACGCGGCGGAAGCCCACCGGATGGGCCTGGTCACGCGGGTCGTCGCCGACGGCACGCTGGAGGCGGCCGCGGCCGCGATGGCGGCAGAGATCGCGCGGAATCCCCCCGGGGGGCTCGCCGCCAGCAAGGCCATCGTGGCCGACCTCCGCGCCGGGCGGCCCGGTGGCGCGGCCGAGGCCTATGCCGCCGCGCTCAGACGGGACGAGGCCGCGAAGAGCCGCATCGCCGCCTTCATCGCCCGCGGCAAGAAGGGAGGCGCCTGATCGCACGCCCCTCCCGGAAACACCTCTTCTGAGAAAGGACTGCCCAATGGCCGCCACGCTGCCGATCCTCCCGACTCACGTCATGGGGAGCCACGGCTTCCCCGGCTGGTTCTGGACCGCGCTGGACAAGATCAAGGCGGGCGAGTATGGCCAGACCGACGCCCGGGAAACCTTCGACGATGCCACGCAGCTCGCCATCCGCGACCAGGAGCGCGCGGGCATCGACGTCATCTGCGACGGCGAGATGCGGCGCTTCTTCTTCGTCCAGACCTTCTACGGGAAGATGGAGGGGCTGGAGCAGCTGGACCCCCTGCGCAAGACCGGGCTCTACGCCTACGACAGCGTGCCGCGCTACCGGCCCACGCGGCGCATCACCGTACCCAGGGGTCTCGGGACCGTGGAGGAGTTCAAGTATCTCCTGACCCAGACCGACAGGCCGGTGAAGGCCACCTGCCCCGGGCCCGTGACGCTGTCGATCCACATCCAGACGCGGCCCGGCGATGCCTACGACAACGACCGGCTCGCGCTCTGCTGGGATCTGGTCCCCGCGGTGAACGCCGAGCTCAAGGCGCTGGCAGCGGCCGGGGCCACGTGGATCCAGGTGGACGAGCCCTCCGCGGCCATCGTCCCGGGGCAGGCCGCCGAGTACGTCAAGATGTTCAACGCCTGCGTGGAGGGGGTGGAGGCCAAGCTCGGGCTGCACGTCTGCTTCGGCAACCTGCTCTCGCGGCCCCGCGGGAAGCGGTCGTACCGCTGGATGTTCCCGGCGCTGCTGGAGGCCCGGTGCCAGCAGTTCGTCTTCGAGTACGCCAACCGCGAGATGGCCGAGATCGAGATGTGGAAGGAGATCGGCGTGGACCGGGAGGTGGCCTGCGGCGTGGTTGACGTGAAGTCGTTTTACATGGAGACTCCCGAGGACGTGGCCGAGCGGGTGGCGCTGTGCCTGGAGCACATCCCGGCCGAGCGGCTCTCGCTCGTCCCGGACTGCGGCTTCTTCCCGGTGCCGCGCTGGGTGGCGTTCGAGAAGCTCAAGCGCCTGGCGGCGGGGGCGAAGCTCGCGCGGGGGCGGCTCGGTGGCTAACCAGGAGACGACGAAGGAGGGCTCTATGGGAACCAGCAGGCGCGACTTCCTCAAGCAGGCCGGAGCCGGGGTGGCCGCAGTCTCGGTGGTCGGCCTCCCGGCCGCCGCCCGGGGCCAGGCCCGGCCGGGCGTGCCCGCGACCCCCGTGAAGATCGGCGTGCTCCCGATCCGGGCCGGCATCGCCGCTCCCGTGGGCGCGGCCGGGCTGCGCGGGACGGAGTGGTGGGCCGAGCGCGTGAACAAGTCCGGAGGGATCCTCGGCCGGCCGGTGCAGCTCGTGGTCGAGGAGGAATCGAACCCGAAGGACACCGTCGAGCGCTTCAGGAAGCTCGTGCTGCAGGACAAGGTGGACATCGTCCTGGGCGGCATCTCCACCGGCGTGACGCTGGCCCTGGGGCAGGCCGCCGAGGAGATGGCCTTCCCGTGGCTGTCCTGGGACGGCACCACCCAGAAGGGCGTGGACGAGACGATGCCGAACCCGAAGTGGGCCTTCCGGAGCGTGGACAACGAGGTCGAGGCGATCGCCGCGGGCATCCTCACCGCCAAGTACTTCAAGGGCATCAAGACCGTCGCCGGGATCAACAACGACTACTCCTACGGCCACGACTGCTGGCAGTCCTACCAGGCCGTCCTCAAGAAGCTGGGGGTCGAGGTCAAGCCCGTCCTCGAGCTGTTCCCCAAGCTCGGGGTCACCGACTTCACCTCGCACATCGCGGCCATCCAGCAGGCCAAGCCCGACCTCCTGATGACCTCCTTCTGGTCCGGGGACGCGACCATCCTCTTGAAGCAGGCCGCGGCGGTCGGCCTCTTCAAGACCATGAAGGGCGTCTTCACCACGGCGGGCGGCGTCCACGACTCGCTCAAGAAGCAGTTCACGCCCGAGGGGCTGCTGCTGGGCTACAACTCCATGTACTTCGACGACCCCAACGGCAGCGCGCTCCTCAAGCAGTTCGTCCGCGAGTACAAGACCAAGTACAACGAGTACCCGCCCTACGAGTGCGACCACGCCTACTTCTGCGCGGAGTCCTACAAGGTCGCCGTGGAGAAGGCCTACGCCGGGGCCAGGCAGTGGCCGGCGAAGGAGCAGCTGGTCAAGGCGCTGGAGGGCATCGAGGTGGAGTCGCTCTCCGGCAAGCGCTCGTGGCGCGAGGACCACATCCAGATGTGCAACTTCTACCAGGGTCTCACGACCCACAAGAACGGCTACGACTTCGTGACGATCAACCCCATCGAGGTGGTGTCCACCAGGCAGGCGATGAAGCCGGCGGGCGCCAAGCTCCTTGACTGGATCAACTCCTGGAAGCTCTAGCAGGCTGCTGAAAAAGGCCCATCTGCTTCGTTGGCGCCCTCGGCCGCACGCTCAACGTACAGGGAGTACGCCTCGCGTGCGACCGTCGGGCGCCGCCTCGCATGTGGACCTTTTTGAGCAGCCCGCAGGCTTCCCCCGAAACCCGCGAGCCTGACCGGCGCGATCCCGATCCAGATCGTGACCCAGCACGTCGTCAATGTGGTGATGAGCGGCGTCTTCCACGCCGCCATCCTCTTCCTGGTCGCGGCCGGGCTCCAGGTGGTCTTCGGCGTCCAGAAGATCTTCAACCTGGCCTGCGGCTCCTTCTACGCTCTGGGCGCCTACGTGGGCGTCTCCGCCGTGCAGGCCTTCACCGCCGCCGGCGGCCCGCCCTGGCTGTTCGTGCTCCCGCTGGCCGCGGCGGGGCTCGGCGTGGGCGCCGTGGGCGTCATCGTCGAGCGCGGGCTGCTGCGCTTCGTCTACGACCGCGACGAGACCTTCCAGCTCCTCCTGACCTTCGCGGTGGTCCTGATGATGGAGGACGCCCTCCGGCTGACCTGGGGCACCGCCCCCCGCTCCACGTCCGCGCTCTACCTCACCTACGGCCAGGTGCGGCTCCTCGGGGCCGCGGTCCCCGTCTACAACCTGATCGTCATCGGCGCGAGTCTCGCCATCGCGCTGGGCATCGGCTGGCTCTTGACGCGCACCGTCTTCGGCCGCATCATCCGGGCCACCGCCGACAACCGCGAGATGGCCGAGGCGCTGGGCGTGGACATCGGGCGTGTGTACGCCCGGGTCTTCACGCTGGGCACCGCGCTCGGCACGCTGGGCGGGGCGCTGGTGATTCCCGCCACGGCGGCCATGAGCGAGATGGGCATCGAGCTCATCGTCGAGGCCTTCGCGGTGGTCGTGATCGGCGGCCTCGGGAGCATGCGCGGTGCCTTCGTCGGCGCGCTCGTCGTCGGCATCCTGCGCTCCGTGGCGATCTCCGTGTACCCGGAGCTCGAGATGCTCGTGATCTACCTCATCGTCATCGCCGTGCTGGTGCTTCGCCCGCGGGGCCTCTTCGGGGGCGCCGCGGCGTGACCGGACGCGTGGTCCTGGCGCTGGCGGGGGCCGCAGCGCTCGCCTTCCCGCTGGTCGCGCCGACCTACCACACCCTCCTCATGCTGCCGTTCATGGCCTATGGTGTCGTCCTCCTGGGACTCAACCTGCTCTTCGGCTACTCGGGCCTCGTCTCCTTCGGACATGCGCTCTTCATCGGCGTCGGCGCTTACGCGGGGGCCTTCCTCACGGGGCGCTTCGGCGTGCGGCACCTCGAGGCGATCGTGCTGGTGGCCGGGGGGCTCGGCGCGCTGGTCGCGATGCCGGTGGGCGCCTTGTGCGTCCGCTACGTGAAGATCTACTTCGGCATGCTCACGCTCGCCTTCGGCATGGTCTTCTACACCTTCCTCCTGAAGTTCTACCGGCTCACGGGCGGCGACGAGGGCATGCCGGTGCTCCGCCCGTTCCTGCTGGGGCAAGATCTCGGCGCCATGCCGAAGACGGACTACCTGGCGGGGCCGTACTACTACTACTCGCTGGCCGTGCTGGTGGTGGCCGTCCTCGGCATGTGGCGCATCGTCCACTCGCCCTTCGGCCTGTGCCTGAGGACCATCCGCGACAACCCGGTCAAGGCCGAGACCCTCGGCGTGAGCGTCACGCGCTACCGCTGGTTTGCCTTCGTCATCTCCGCCGCGTATGCCGCCGCGGGCGGGGCGCTGCTGGGCCCGCCCACGGGCAACGTGGACCCGACGCTCGCCTACTGGACCCACTCGGGCAACATCGTCTTCATGACGCTCCTGGGCGGCTTCGGGAGCTTCTTCGGGCCGCTCCTCGGCGCCTTCGTGTTCATCTACCTCCAGGACTTCGTCATGTCCCTGGTGCCGTACTGGCGGCTCGTTTTCGGCGCCATCCTCGCCGCCATCGTCATCTTCGCCCCCGGCGGGCTCATGGGGCTCTTCGCCCGCGGCCGGCCCGTCGAGGTGGCACGGGGATGATCCTCCAGGCCGAGGGGGTGCGGAAGTTCTACGGGCAGTTCTGCGCGCTGGACGGGGTGAGCTTCGCCGTCGCGGCGGGGGAGTTCGTCTCGATCATCGGCCCCAACGGCGCGGGCAAGTCCACCCTGATCAACGTCCTGACGGGGGTGCTCAGTCCCAGCGCCGGGACGGTGCGCTTCAAGGAGCGCGACATCCGCGGCATCGGCCCGGTGGCCCTGGCCCGGCTCGGCATGGCGCGCTCCTTCCAGCTGGTCCAGGTCTTCCCGGACCTCACGGTGCTCGAGACGCTGCAGGCCGCCGTCATCTCCCGTCTCGGCCGCGGCATGCGCCTCTTCGCCTCCCTCCGGCGGGACCGCGAGGTGCAGGAGGGGGCGCTGGAGGTGGCCGAGCTGTTCGGGCTCGCAGGGAAGCGGCACGCGCTGGCGAAGACGCTGCCCCAGGGGGACAAGAAGCTCCTCGACGTGGCCTCGGCCTTCGCGCTCCGCCCCGAGATCATCCTGCTCGACGAGCCCACGAGCGGCGTGAGCACGGCCGACAAGACCGCCATCATGGAGATCCTGGTGGCGGCCTCCCGCCGCATCGGCATCCGGGCCATCCTCCAGGTCGAGCACGACATGGACATCGTCTTCGGCTACTCGGACCGCATCATCGCCCTGCACCAGGGTCGGGTCCTGGCCGACGCCTCGCCCGCCGAGATCCGGTCCGATGCGCGCGTGGTGGACATGGTGATCGGCCGCAAGCACGCCCCGGGGCGAGCGCCGTGAGCGGCGAGATGCTCGCGGTGGAGGCGATCGACGTCTACATCCACGCCAGCCACATCCTCCGGCGCCTTTCCGTGGAGGTGGGCGCGCGCGAGGTGGTGTGCCTCGTGGGCCGCAACGGCGCCGGCAAGACCACGACGCTGCGGGCCATCATGGGCTATCTCCGCCCGCGGGCCGGCAGCATCCGCTTCAAGGGCGCGCCGATCGACGGTGTCCCCACCCACGAGATCGCGCAGCGCGGGATCGCCTTCGCGCCCGAGGACAGCGGCATCTTCGCGGACCTCACCGTGGCCGAGAACATCGAGATCTCCACGTGGACCAGGCCCGGAGGCCGCCCCGCCGCGGAGCGCCTCGAGCTGGCCTACGGCATCTTCCCGGTCCTGCGCGGCTACGCCGCCCGCAAGGGCCCGGAGATGAGCGGCGGCGAGCGGAAGATGCTCACCATCGCGCGCGCCCTGGCGCTGGACCCGGACATGCTCCTCCTGGACGAGCCCTTCGAGGGGCTCTCCCCCGCCATCATCCCGGCGGTGAGCGAGGGCATCGCCCAGATCACGCAGCTCGGGCATGCGATCCTCATGGCCGAGTCCAACATCCACCACGTCCCGGAGTTCGTGGCGCGGCTCTACGTGATCGAGCGGGGGGAGATCATCTTCGCGGGCCGGCCGGAGGAGGTCCACGGAGACCGCGCGGTGATGCGCGTCATCGGAGGGGCCGCGTGAGACGCGGGGCCGCCGGCCGCGGTGGGTCAGCGCATCGTCTGCCTGATCTCGTCGAGAACGGGCAGGATGTAGCCGCGGAACTGGGCGGGGTTCTCGCTCATGGGGAAGTGGCCGATCTCCCGCATGATCGTGAGCCGGGCGCCGGGGATACGCTCGGCCGTCCAGCGCGTGTCCCCCGGCGTGCAGGAGAAGTCGTACTCCCCGGTGAGGAGGTAGAGCGGGCAGCGCGAGGTGTCGATCTGGCCCACCCGATCCCGGAAATCTCCGTCCACCCGATAGAAGTAGAGGTCGCCCCTGAAGATGCCGGGGCCGCCCTGCATGTAGCCCCAGAGCGTGTCCCAGCGCGTCTCGGCCGGGCTCTGGGGGGCGATGAGCCCGGACATGAGCGCTCCGCACACCTCGCCCCCGTGGACGTCCGGCCGGTGCAGCCACCCCGTGTCGTCGTACCAGGGCGCCTGGTAAGCGGCCGACTCGAGCCCGATGAGCGCCCGGAAGCGCTCCGGGTGCAGCCGGGCCAGCTCCAGCACGATCTTGCCGCCGATGGAGCAACCGAGGACGACCGGGCGCTGGAGCCCGAGCGCCTGGCAGAAGGTCAGGATGAGGCTCACATACCCCGCCGTGGTGAGCCGGTACTCGACCTCCTGCCAGTCCGGAGGCGGCAGCGACTTGCCGTGCCAGGGCATGTCGAAGGCGAGCACGCGGTAGTGCCGGGTCACCGCCTCGTCGTTCATCAGGTGGCGGAACTGCCGGCCGTCGGCGCCGGCGGTGTGCAGGCAGACCAGCGGGATGCCCTGCCCCGCCTCCTCGAAGTAGACCCGGTGGGGACGCCCGTCGAGGGTGAGGCGGAGATAGCGGCCGACGATGGGCTCGAGCGGCGCCGGCAGCTCCAGCGGTGCGGGAGGGCTCTCCGGCATCCCGGATCTCGTCGGGGCGTCCGTCCCGGCGGCGCCGCCGCGTCCCGAGTGCTCCTCGCCGCCGGCCGCCCGCGCCCGGCGCGGCGCCGCCAGCACGTCCGTGACGAAGCGCAGGTGGGTCATGAGCGGGACGAGGTCGCCCTCGACCCGTGCCACGCCGGCCTTCTTCATGGCGAAGAGATCGTGATAGCCGGGCGCCGGGACGGGTTCCCAGAAGCGGCGCCACGCCTCCCCCGCGGCGCGCACGGCGAAGGACCACGAACGCATGAGGAACGGCCCGCGTTCGACCGCGGCGATGCGCCCCTCGGCCACGCGGACGAGGTACTGCGCCTCGTCCACCTCCACGAGGAAGGTCGTCGTGAGGGAGCGGCCACGCCGCAAGAGCGCGGCATCCCCATTGACGAGATCGGGCAGCGCGGCGATGCTCGCGTGGACGTCGCTCCCAACCATGCCCGGCATTATAGTCCATGACGAGGAGGAATCCCGGATGGAGGTGACACCATGACGCCTGGGCTGCCGCTCATCCCGTCTACCGTCTGTGGCTCGCATGGCAAGGCCGGCTGGTGGTACGCCGCCGTCAAGGCCTTCGAGGCGGGCCAGCTGGGCCCCGGCGACATGGAGGAGATGTTCGCCGACGCCGCCGACACGGCCATCCGTGACATGGAGCGCGCGGGGCTCGACATCATCACCGACGGCGAGGTCCGCCGGCTCGACGGCTATGTCGACTCCTACTACGCCATCATCAAGGGGATACAGCCGCTTCCCGTGAGGCGAAAGGCCGGCCCCTGGGGCTATGACCAGCAGACGCGCTACGAGGCCGTGGGGCACATCGAGACCCCGCCGGGCGGGCTCGGCATCGTCAAGGAGTTCGCCTACCTCAAGGCCCACACCGCCAGGCGCACCAAGGCCACCTGCGCGGGGCCGCTCACCTTCGGCTCCCGCATCCATCCGGGCCAGACGTACAAGGGCGTGGTGGACGTGGCCGAGCGCTTCGCCGAGGTGATCAACGAGGAATTGAAGGGGCTCGTCGCCGCCGGCGCCGACTTCATCCAGATCGACGAGCCGGCGCGCGGCAATGTCCCGGGGCAGGAGATGGCGCGGCTCTTCAACCGCGCCACCGAGGGGGTCAAGGCGAAGCTCGCCTTCCACGTCTGCTTCGGCAACCGCTTCGGCCGCTCGCGCTTCGACCGCTCCTACCGCCCGTACTTTCCGGGGCTCCTGGAGGCGCGGGCCGACCAGTTCGTGCTGGAGTTCGCCGGACGCGAGCTGTCGGAGCTGGACCTCTGGAAGGAGTACGGACAGGACCGCGAGCTGGGGGCGGGGGTCATCGACGTCAAGGGTTTCTACCCGGACACCCCCGAGGAGGTCGCCCGGCGCATCCGCCGGGTGCTCGCGGTCTGCAGGCCCGAGCGCCTCTACGTGAATCCCGACTGCGGCTTCGGCTGGTCCCCCCGCTACATGTGCAACCAGAAGATCCGGGCGCTGGCCGCCGGCGCGGTCCTCGCGCGCCAGGAGCTCGCCGGACAGGGGTGACGACGGGGAGAGGGGCGAATTGACACGCGGCGCTCCGACGAGTACCGTTAGTCAGGATTCTGACCACATCATCATCAGAGGAGACCAGATGAAGACGCTCCCCCTGGCCGAGGCCAAGGCGAAGCTCAGCCGCCTGGTGGACCGCGTGGCGAGCCTGGACGAGCAGGTCCTCATCACCCGAAACGGGCGGCCCGCCGCCGTCCTGCTGAGCCCGGACGAGTACGAGGAATGGACGGAGACGCGCGCGATCCGGTCGGATCGCGAGCTCATGGCCGAGATCCGCCGCGGGCTGCGAGGGCTCAGGAAGAAGGGGAAGATCTACACGCTGGAGGAGCTGCTTCCCCGCGAGTAGCGGACCGTGGAGCCCACCTGTCGCCTCCGGATCCCGGGCTCCCTCGAGGCGCTGATCCGGAGTCTGCATCCCGAGCTCAAGCGCAAGCTTCGCGCAGCCCTGGACGTGATCCGGGCGGACCCGGCCGCCGGAAAGGAGCTCCGCGATGAGCTCGCGGGGCTCCGGGGCTTTCGGCTCGGTCGGTTCCGGATCGTCTACCGGCTGGGCCCGCGGCGCCTGATCGAGCTGGTCGCCATCGGGCCCCGCCGCAGCATCTACGAGGAGACCCTGCGTCTCGTGCGCCGCGACCGCGAACGGTAACACCTCCCTGGCCGCGTGTAGAACCGCTCTCCGCCAACGCTCCGCGCAGGCGGAATACCTGAGTGGTGGCGGGGCGCCCGGGCCCGGGCCTCCCCCGGGCGACCACGGTCGTGCTACAGTCCCGCTCGGGGGGACCACAGGAGGGAGCGCGCGGATGGCAGGTCAGAGGCAGCCCGCGGCGGGCACGGTGGAGGTGCGGGAGAGCCACCGCTTCGACGTGGCCGCGCTCGAGGTGTACCTGAGGGCGCACGTGGCGGGCTTCTCGGGCCCGCTCACGGTGCGGCAGTTCCAGGGCGGCCAGTCCAACCCGACCTACTATCTCCAGACGCCCGCGCGGGAATACGTGCTCCGCCGCAAGCCGCCGGGCAAGCTGCTGCCCTCGGCGCATGCGGTGGACCGGGAATACCGCGTGATCACGGCGCTGGGAACCACGGGCGTGCCGGTGCCGAGGACCTATGCGCTCTGCGAGGACCCGCAGGTGGTGGGCACTGCCTTCTACGTCATGGAATGCGTGCACGGGCGCGTCATCACCGACCCGCGGCTGCCGGGGATGAGCCCGGCCGGGCGCACGGCCACCTACGACGCCATGAACGACGTGCTGGCGCGCCTGCACAGCGTGGACTACAAGGCGGTGGGGCTCGGCGACTTCGGGAGGCCGGGCAACTACTTCGCCCGTCAGATCCACCGCTGGACCTCCCAGTACCGCGCCTCCGAGACCGAGACGATCGAGGCCATGGACCGGCTCATCGGGTGGCTCCCGGGCCACATCCCCCCGGACGACACCACGACCATCGTCCACGGTGACTACCGCCTCGGGAACATGATCCTCCACCCCACGGAGCCGCGGGTCCTGGCGGTGCTGGACTGGGAGCTCTGCACCCTCGGGCATCCGCTGGCGGACCTCGCCTACAACTGCATGCCCTACCATCTGAGGGCGGACGTCATGGAGGGCTTCGAGGGGGCGGACCTCCCCGCGCTCGGCATCCCCTCCGAGGAGACCTACCTCGCCGCCTACTGCCGGCGCACGGGACGGCCGGCCATCGAGGACTGGGACTTCTACGTCGCCTTCTCCATGTTCCGGCTGGCCGCCATCGCCCAGGGCATCATGGGCCGGGTGCTGGCCGGCACCGCCAACGATCCCAACGCGCGGCTGCGCGGCGAGCGGGCGCGGCCCCTCGCCGACGCGGCCTGGGCCATCCTGGCCCCGCGCGCCACCTGACCGCACCTCACCCCCTAGCTCGCCCACGCCAGGAGAACGCCATGTCCACCCCGGTCGAGTACCAGCGCCGCGGCGCAGTCGGCATCATCACCGTCAACAACCCGCCCGTCAACGCGCTCTCCACCGCCGTGCGCCAGGGGATCGCCGATGGGCTCGCCCAGGTCGCGGCCGACCCCGAGGCCCGGGCCGCCGTCATCATCGGCAGCGGGCGAACCTTCATCGCGGGCGCGGACATCCGGGAGTTCGGCAAGCCGCTCCAGCCGCCGGATCTCAACGAGGTGATCCGGCGGATCGAGCAGAGCACGAAGCCCGTGGTGGCGGCGCTGCACGGCACGGCGCTCGGCGGCGGCTTCGAGGTCGCGCTGGGCTGCCACTATCGCTGCGCCGTGCCCACCGCGCAGCTGGGCTTCCCCGAGGTGAAGCTCGGCCTCCTGCCCGGAGCCGGCGGCACCCAGCGGCTGCCGCGGGTCGTGGGCGTCGAGGCCGCGCTCAGGATGATCACGAGCGGCGATCCCGTTCCCGCAGCCCAGGCCAAGGCGCTCGGCCTCGTGGACGAGATCGTCCCGGGCGAGCTCCTCGACGGCGCCGTGGCCTTCGCCGAGCGGCTCGCCGCCGAGGGGAAGCCCCTCCGGAAGATCTCGGAGATGCAGGACAAGGTGGGGGGCGTGGCGCCAGGCGTCTTCGACGAGTTCCGCAAGGGGCTGGCGAGGAGCGCCCGCGGCTTCGAGGCGCCCCAGCGCTGCGCCGACGCGGTCCAGGCGGCGGCGACGCTGCCCTTCCCCGAGGGACTCAAGCGGGAGCGCGAGCTGTTCACGGGGCTCATGCAGGGCACGCAGTCGAAGGCCCAGATCCACGTCTTCTTCTCCGAGCGCGAGGTGACGAAGATCCCCGACGTGCCCAAGGAGACGCCGGTCAAGCCCATCGGGCGCGCGGCCGTCATCGGCGCGGGCACCATGGGCGGCGGCATCGCCATGAACTTCGCCAATGCCGGCATCCCCGTGCGCGTGCTGGAGATGTCGCAGGAGGCCCTCGACCGCGGCCTCGCCGTCGTCCGGAAGAACTACGCCGCGACCGTGGAGAAGGGGCGGCTCTCCCAGGCCGACATGGACAGGCGGATGAGCCTCATCGGCGGCACGCTCTCCTACGACGAGATCGGCTCGGCCGACATCGTGGTGGAGGCCGTCTTCGAGGAGATGGCCGTCAAGAAGCAGGTCTTCGGCGTCCTCGACAAGGCCGCTCGCCCCGACGCCATCCTCGCCACCAACACTTCCACGCTCGACATCGACGAGATCGCCTCCGCGACCTCGCGGCCGGGGCAGGTCATCGGCACCCACTTCTTCAGCCCCGCCAACGTCATGCGCCTGCTGGAGATCGTCCGCGGCGCCCGGACCTCGAAGGAGACCATCGCCACGGCCATGGAGCTGGCGCGGAAGATCCGCAAGGTGGGCGTGCTCGTGGGCAACTGCGACGGCTTCGTGGGCAACCGGATGCTCCACAGCTACATCCGCGAGGCGGAGTTCCTCCTGGCGGAAGGCGCCCTGCCCCAGCAGGTGGACAAGGTGATCTTCGGTTTCGGCCTGCCCATGGGGCCCTTCACCATGGGCGATCTGGCCGGGCTGGACGTGGGCTGGCGGATCCGCAAGGGCAAGGCGGCGAGCCGCCCGAAGCATCTCCGCTACTCGCCCATCGGCGACAGGATCTGCGAGATGGGGCGCTTCGGCCAGAAGACGGGCGCCGGCTGGTACCGCTACGAGAAGGGCAGCCGCACCCCCATCCCCGATCCAGAGATCGAGGCGCTCATCGTCAGGACCTCGAAGGAGCAGGGCATCGAGCGGCGGCAGATCTCGGACGACGAGATCCTCAAGCGCTGCATGTACCCCTTGATCAACGAGGGCGCGAGGATCCTCGAGGAGGGCAAGGCGCTCCGCGCCAGCGACATCGACATCATCTACATCTACGGCTACGGCTTCCCCGTCTACCGCGGCGGCCCCATGTTCTACGGTGACACCGTGGGTCTCGACCGCGTGTACGACGACATCTGCGCCTTCCAGAAGGTCCACGGCGAGTTCTGGCAGCCGGCGCCGCTGCTGGAGCGGCTGGCGCGGGAGGGCAAGCGCTTCCGGGACCTGTAGCGTCGCGGCACGGCGCGCTGCTCAGCGGACATCGCCGAGCCAGAGCACGTGCGGGGCCAGCGGCCCCTTCCGGACGGCGTCGAAGAGACGGCGGTCCGCCGTCACGAGCGCGGTGCGCTTCATCACCGCGACCGCCAGGTAGAGGCTGTCGTAGAGCGTCCGGCCGGCCCGGCACGCGATGTCGAGCGCCAGGGGCATGAGTGGGGCCGAGGGGACGATCTCCAGGCCGATCCGGGTGAGCGCGCCCAGGACAGCCCCTCCCTCTCCGGGCGTCAGCTCGCCACGGCGGACGCGCTTCCAGAGGACATTCCCCACCTCCGGATAGAGCAGGTCGGGCGCCACCAGGGCGCGCTCGCCCTCCAGCAGCGGCGCGGCAGCATCGCTGCCGGTTTCGGGCAGGAACCACTTGACCGCCACGCTCGAGTCCACCACGAGGGCGCGCAGCTCCCTCATCTGGCGCGGTCGCGGCGAATCAATGCGGCGCTGTCTCCGAAGTGGCGCCCGGCGAACAGGGCGCGCATCTGCCGGACAGCCGCCCGGATGTCCCCGCCTTCCCTGCTGGCTCGCTCCAGGATGGCCCTCAGCTCGGCCTGCAGCGAGCGGTGGTGACGGCGAGCCCGCGCCTTGAGCCGGTCCACGGTGGCAGGGTCGAGATCGCGCAGCAGGACACTGGGCATGAGTCAATCCTCCTTTCCCGGACGTGCCCGCCCGGAGGGTGCTCGGATGATATCGGAATGATACTACATGCCAGCCGCGGTGCGGGGCCACCGCGGCTGGATCTCACCCGCGCCGTCGGCGGATGTCACCCACCAGCCTGGCTCCTCGTGGTAGCGCCGATCAGGGCGCCAGCCTGGCCGATGGGCCGCCCCCAAGTCGAGGTCGCGGGGCGCACGCGGGTCGGCCACCAGACCATCCCGGGACCAGGCTATAATATGGCGCCCATGAACTCGCCCCTGGCCGGTCTCCTCGTCGCCGACCTCACCCA
Organism: Candidatus Rokuibacteriota bacterium; assembly: GCA_016188005.1. Lineage (NCBI taxonomy): Bacteria > Candidatus Rokuibacteriota > Candidatus Rokuibacteriota bacterium. Next base: position 13,784 of record JACPIQ010000057.1, read on the forward strand.
GAACGTGGCCGGCCCCTACTGCACCCAGATCCTGGCCGACATGGGCGCGGCGGTGGTGAAGGTGGAGCGGATCGGGCGTGGCGACGACGCCCGCGCCTGGGCGCCCCCCTACTGGGGCAGCGAGAGCGCCACCTTCATGGCCGTCAACCGCGGCAAGCGCAGTCTGGCGGTGGACCTCAAGGCTCCCGACGGGCTCGGGGTCCTGGAGCGCCTGATCGGCCGCGCGGACGTCTTCGTCCAGTCGCTCCGCGCCGGCGCTGTCGAGGAGCTGGGGCTCGGGTGGGCGCAGGCCCAGGCCCTGAACCCACGGCTCGTCTACTGCTCCATCGCGGCCTTCGGGCCGGCGGGGCCGTACCGCGACCGCCCCGGCTACGATCCGCTCATGCAGGCCTACTCCGGCCTCATGTCCATCACGGGCCATCCGGGCCAGCCGCCCGCGCGCGTGCCCGTGTCGCTCGTGGACATGGGGACGGGGATGTGGGCGGTGACGGCGATCCTCGCCGCGCTCCGCGAGCGCGACCGGACGGGCCGGGGCGTCGAGGTGACGACGGCGCTCTTCGACACGGCGCTGGCGTGGACGGTGTTCCAGACGAATCTCTACCTGGCCACAGGCGAGGTGCCGACTCCCCAGGGCTCCGGCACCGCCATGATCGCGCCCTACGAGGCCTTCCCCGCCCGGGACGCCTGGGTGATGATCGCCGCCGGGTCCGACGCGCTCTTCGCCAGGGCCTGCGAGGCGCTCGACGCCCCGGCCCTGGCGGGAGACCCCCGCTTCACGAGCAATCCCCGACGCGTCGAGCACCGCGCGGCGCTGGTCGAGGCCCTCTCGGCCGTGACCCGCGCGCTGCCGGCCGAGGACCTCCTGGCGCGGCTCGCCAAGGCCGGGGTCCCCTCGGCGCCGATCCTCCGCGTGGACCAGGTCGCGACCGAGGCCCAGACCGAGGCCAGCGGCATGCTCGTCCCCGCCCGGCACCCGCGCCTGCCCGACTACCGCGCGGTGGCGCTGCCCATCAGGTGGGACGGCGACCGCCCCCCCGTGACCCGGGTTCCCCCGCTCCTCGGGGAGCACTCCGCCGAGGTCCTGGGCGAGCTCGGCTACGATCCCGACACCATCAGGAGGCTCGCGGACCGCCATGTCATCGGACTATAGGACGCTCAACGTCACCCGCTCGGCCGACGGGTTCGTGGCCACGGTGGAGCTCTGCCGGCCCGAGGCCCTCAACGCCATGAACACGGCCATGGGCGAGGACCTCCTGCGCTGCTTCGATGGCTTCCAGTGGGACCGCGCCGTGCGGGCGGTGGTCTTCACGGGCGCGGGCGACAGGGCCTTCTCCGTGGGGGGAGACCTGAAGGAGCGCGAGGGCATGTCGGACGAGACCTGGCGCGCCCAGCACCAGATCTTCGAGGAGGCCACCTTCCGCGTGCTCCGCTGCCCCGTGCCGGTGATCGCCGCGGTGGAGGGCTTCGCCCTGGGAGGCGGCTGCGAGCTGGCCACGGCCTCCGACTTCATCGTCGCCGGCGAGACGGCGGTCTTCGCCGTGCCGGAGGTGACGCGCGGGATCTTCCCGGGCGTCGGCGGCACCCAGTACCTGCCCCGCATCCTGGGCGCCCCGCTGGCCCGGGAGATGATCTTCACGGGACGGCGGGTGCCGGCGCAGGAGGCGAAGGCCATCGGCCTGGTGAACCACCTGGTGCCGAAGGGCCAGGCGCGGGCCAAGGCGCTGGAGATCGCCGCCACCATCGCCGAGAACGGCCCCGTGGCCGTGCGCCAGGCCAAGAAGGCCATCGCGTGGGGGAGCGAGACCGACCTCTGGACCGGCCTCACCCTGGCCATCGAGGCCTACAACAACACCGTGACCACGGAGGACAGACTCGAGGGCGTCCGCGCCTTCAACGAGAAGCGCAAACCCCGCTTCCAGGGCAAGTAGGTGAGCGGGACCCTTTGGCCCACGGTCAACATGCCGCAGGCATGTTGAGGATGGAGAGAGGTACCATGGCCGACATGTCATTCGCGCTGACCGACGAGCAGAAGGCGCTCAAGGCCGCCGTGGCCGAGCTCTGCAAGCAGTACCCGCCGCAGTACTGGCGGGACCTCGACACGCGCCGCGAGTACCCCGACGCCTTCGTCAACGAGCTGACCAAGGCCGGCTACCTGGCGGTCCTGATCCCGCACGAGTACGGCGGGGCGGGGCTGGGGATCATGGAGGCCGCGCTCATCCTGGAGGAGATCAACCGCTCGGGCGCCAATGCCGGCGCCTGCCACGCGCAGATGTACATCATGGGCACCGTGCTCCGCCACGGCTCCGAGGCGCAGAAGCAGCAGTACCTGCCCAAGATCGCCACGGGCGAGCTGAGACTGCAGGCCTTCGGCGTCACGGAGCCCAACGCCGGCTCGGACACGACGAAGCTGCAGACCACGGCCGTCCGCCGGGGCGACCGCTACGTGGTCAACGGGCAGAAGATGTTCATCTCCCGCGTGCTGCAGTCCGACCTGATGCTCCTGCTCGCCCGGACCACGCCGGTGGACCAGGTGAAGCGGAAGACGGACGGGCTGAGCGTCTTCCTCGTGGACATCCGGGGCCTCAAGGGGCTCGAGGTGCGGCCGCTGCGCATGATGATGAACCACTCGACCAACGCGCTCTTCTTCGACAACATGGAGATCCCTGCCGACAGCCTCGTCGGGCAGGAGGGCAAGGGCTTCTCCTATATCCTGGACGGCATGAACGCCGAGCGGGTCCTGGTCGCCTCCGACTCGCTGGGTGACGCGCGCTGGTTCATCGAGAAGGCCGTGGCCTACGCCAGCCAGCGGGTGATCTTCGGCAAGCCCATCGGGGCCAACCAGGGCGTGCAGTTCCCGATCGCGCGGGCCCACATGGCGGTGGAGGCGGCGGATCTCATGCGCACCAAGGCGGCGCGGCTCTTCGACGCGGGCCTGCCCTGCGGCGCCGAGGCCAACATGGCCAAGTACCTGGCCTCCGAGGCGGCCCTGCAGGCCGGGGACGCCTGCATCGACGCCCACGGGGGGTACGGCTTCGCCGAGGAGTACGACATCGAGCGCAAGTTCCGCGAATCCCGCCTCTACCGGGCGGCGCCCATCAACAACAACCTCATCATGGCCTTCGTCGGCGAGCACGTGCTCGGCATGCCGCGCTCGTACTGAGGAGCGGAACCCATGAAGCTCGCGACGCGCGTGACGATCTGCGAGGTGGGCACGCGGGACGGCTTCCAGATCGAGCCCGGCTTCATCCCGACCGAGCAGAAGATCGAGGTCGTGGACCGGCTCTCGGCGACCGGGATGTCCCGGATCGAGGTGACGTCCTTCGTCTCGCCCAGGGCCGTCCCCCAGCTCCGGGACGCCGAGGAGGTGATGGCGAGGATCCAGCGCCGGCCCGGCACCGTGTACTCGGCCCTGGTGCCCAACGACAAGGGCGCGGTGCGGGCGGTGGACGGGCGGGTGGACGAGATCCACACCGTGATCTCGGCCAGCGAGAGCCACAACCTCGCCAACGTGAACATGTCCATCGCCGAGTCCATCGTGAAGCTGCGCGCCGTGGCCGAGGTGGCCCGGCGCGCCGGCGTGGCGATCAGCGCGGGTATCTCCTGCTCCTTCGGCTGCCCGTTCGAGGGCGAGGTGCCGGTCCAGCGCCTGGAGTCCGTGGTGGCGCGGCTCGTGGACCTGGGCGCGACGGGCATCGGGCTCGCCGACACCACCGGGATGGCCAACCCGGCCCAGGTGGCGCGGGTGCTCGAGCGGCTGATGCCCCGCTTCCCGGGGATCCCGTGGACGCTCCACACCCACGACACGCGCGCCATGGCCATCCCGAACATCCTGGCCGCCATGGAGATGGGCGTGACCCAGTTCGACGCCTCCATCGGGGGCCTGGGCGGCTGCCCCTTCGCGCCCGGCGCCTCGGGCAATGTCTGCACGGAGGACCTGATCCACTGCCTGCATGCCATGGGCGTCGAGACCGGCGTGGACCTGGCCGCCCTCATCGAGACCTCCCGGCGCGTCCAGGAGATCGTGGGGCGCCCCCTGCCGGGTCAGATCGTCAAGGCCGGCCAGTGGGACCGGCGCTACCCGCTCCCCGACGGCGTCGAGGCGCGGCTGGCCGCGCTGGGGACGCGATGACCGAGGCCGCGGGCCGAGGCCCTGGGGTCCTCCGAGGATGAGCGGCATGTTCGGCGAGCGCCTCGACCCCGAGTTCATCAAGCGCCTGTTCGAGACGACGGAGATCCTCCGCAAGCCCGTGACCGGCATCATCGCCGGCTACCACGTGCTTCCCTACATCCTGGTGGGTCCGCAGGAGGACCGGCCGGCGCACTCGGTGGAGATCCGCGGGAAGATCAAGGTCTCCCCACGTCTCGTGCTGGCGCCGGGGCGTGCGGGGCAGACCTACGGGGACCTCTTCAAGGAGTCGGAGGTGATGGACCGGGCGCTGGTGGCGCGGGTCTTCTCCTTCATGTACTCGTCGCGCCACCAGGTCACGCTCGAGAGCGAGGACCTCTCGATCCAGCGGTGGGACCGCGACCCGCAGACCCAGATCGAGCGGGCGCTGGACGAGCTGGCGCGGCGGGAGGTCATCAACACGGGCGTCATCCTCTCTCCCAGCGCCCGCTTCTACCCCGTGTCGCTCGACCGCTTCATCACGGAGGTCCTCGACCAGGAGTTCCGTCCCTAGCCTTAGCGGAAGGCGCGGCTGGCGGTGACCTCGGGCGGGATCTGGTAGAGGTACGCGCGCAGGTACTCGAGCTCCTCCCCCTGGTCCTGCATCTCCACGCGCATGAGGTCGCGGATGGACAGCATGGACAGGAGCCGGCCGCGGCTCACCACGGGAAGGTGCCGGATATTGGCCTGGTCCATCTTGCGGATCGCCGACCGGTAGTCCTCGTCCGCGTCTCCCACCACCAGGTCCGGGGTCATGACGTCCCCGACGGTGGTCCGCGACGGGTCGAGGCCTCGCTCCACCACGCGGCGGACCACGTCGCGCTCGGAGAACACGCCGGCCAGCCGGTCGCCGTCGAGGACCACGACGATGCCCACGTTGTGCTCCGTCATGGCGTGGACGGCCTCGGCGACGCTGGCCGCGCGCTGGACGAGGAAGAGGAAGGACGGGCGCATGATCTCGCGGAGCGTCTTCATCGTGTCACCTCCCGCGAAGTGAGTTCGGCCCCGGCTCCGGCCTGACTGGGTTTCTCCACGCTACTCCTCGGGGCGACACGGTGCAACCGGACGGGTCCCGCGGGCTCCCCGGACTCCGTTCGCGAGCGATCCGGGCCGGGAACGGACAGGTCAGGCGGGGGGCGCGGGGGATGCGGGGGGTGTGGCAGGCTCGGGAGGCGCCTCGGTCTCGTCGGGCGGGCTCTCGGTGCCGGCGGCTGCTTCCTCTGCCGCCGCCCGCTGTTCCGTCGCGGGATCGGTGAGATCGGAAAGCGCCCTCAGTTCCAGGTCGTACCAGGGGTCGGTGCTCATCGCCTCACTCTCCGGTGCTGTCATCCCGCACCTGCCGGTCGGTGGCTTGCCCATGGCGGCCCTGGGGGCTCGCGCTGTCGTCGCATGATCGAGCACGGCACATGCCAAGTGGCCAGGCCAGCGCACACGGCACTTTCCGCGGGGCGGCCCGCGCAGAGCGCGGCAGCCTGCCCGACCGGTCCGGCCCCGGGCCGGGGCGAACCGGCCCGCGTCAAACCCTCGATGCTGGCGAGACCGAGACAGGGAGGCGCGGGCGGCCGAATCGGCCGGGACAGGGTCAGGGATGTATCTATAATGAGACACCATGGCCCGAGCACTCCCGGCCCGGCGCCCCCTCCTCGCCCTCGCCGGTGCCCTGCTCGCGGCCGCCCTGCTCTGGCCGACGGCCGGGCGCCCGGAGCCATCCCGGGGCATCGAGGGCACGGTGGTGCGGCTCGTGGACGGCGACACCATCCACGTGGCCGTCGAGGGCCGGCTCGAGAAGGTCCGCTACATCGGCGTCAACACGCCGGAGATCCACCATCCGCGCAAGGGCGAGCAGCCCGGCGGGCGGCAGGCGCGCGAGGTCAACCGGCGGCTGGTCGAGGGTCGGGCGGTGCGGCTCGAGCCCGACGTGCAGCAGCGCGACCGCTACGGGCGGCTGCTGGCCTATGTGTGGGTCCGCCGGGACGACGGCCGCGAGGTCATGGTCAACGCCGAGCTGCTGCGCCTCGGCTATGCCCAGGTCATGACCATCCCCCCCAATGTCCGCTACGCGAGCGCCTTCCTCACGCTCCAGCGCCAGGCCCGCGAGGCGAACCGGGGGCTGTGGCGCATGGCGAGCCCGTGAAGATCGGCGCCGTCGCCATCGCTTCCTCCACGCGCCTGGCACCCATGGCGGGCATCACCAACGCCCCCTTCCGGCTGGTCGCGCGAGAGTGCGGCAGCGGGCTCACCACCACGGAGGAGATGGACGCCGCCACGCTCCTCATGAACACTCCACATGCCGACGCCATCGCGGCCTACTACCCCGCCGAGCGCCCGCTGGCCATGCAGCTCCTGGGCAAGGACCCCGACATCCTCGTGCGCGCGGCCCGGCGCCTCGAGGGGCTCGGCGCCGACATCGTGGACCTGAACATGGGCTGCCCGATGCCGAAGATCACCGCCAAGGGCAAGGGAGCGGCGCTCATGCGGGATGTGCCGGCGGCGGCGCGCATCCTGCGAGCGCTCCGCCGCGCGCTGGCGGTGCCGCTCACGATCAAGATCCGCAGCGGCTGGGACGACGAGCATGTCAACGCCGTGGAGGTGGCGCGCATGGCCGAGGGCGAGGGGGTGGACGCCATCACCGTCCACCCGCGCACGCGCGCCCAGCGACACGCGGGCCAGGCGCCCTGGGCGATCATCGCCGAGGTCGCGGCCGCCGTCCGCATCCCGGTGACCGGCAACGGCGATGTGCGCTCGATGGCCGAGGCGCGCCGGATGATGGCCGAGACGGGCTGCCGCTCCGTCATGATCGGCCGCGGGGCGCTGGGGCGGCCATGGGTGTTCAGCGAGAGCTTCGAGGGGCTCCCGCCGGAGGCGCAGCGCGAGTACAAGGCGCGAGCCATCGCCCGGCACTGTGCGCTGATCCGCGAGCACTTCCGGGAGAAGTACGCGCTCGTGCAGATGCAGAAGCACCTGGCGTGGTACACGGAGGGGCTCGGCCATGCCAGCGACTGCCGCCGTCTGATCTTCGAGGCCCGCACGCCGGAGGAGGTGTGGGAGGTCTTCGAGCGCTACTGGCACGCCGCCCGTCCCGGTCCGGCCGATCAGCGGGCAGTCCCCGAGGATGCACCCCTCGCCGCTGGCTGACCCCGAGCCGAGTCCACTCCGGAACGCCAGAGGCGCCATGCGCCTGGGAGTCCGCCAGAAGCTCGTGCTGCTCAGCGTGGCGGTGCTGGTCGCCGTGTCCTTCGGGTTCACCGCCCTCAACTTCCGGCTGGCGCGCGGGTGGATCGAGGAGGACCTGAAGGAGCGCGCCATCGCATTCGCCCGGGAGGTCGCCGCGACCATCGGCGATCGTCGGGAGTTCGAGAACGCCGAGCTGCTCGATGCGCAGATTCGCCAGATCCTGACCATCCGCCAGAACGTCACCCAGCTCGACGTGCTCGCCTTCCGCGCCGACGGAACGCACGTGGCCGCCGCAAGCCAGCCGGGCAGGCGGCTGCCCTTCACGCGCACGGATGTCGCGCAGGCCCGCCAGGGCCGGGCGGTCTCCCGGCTGGTCGAGGGTGACGGGGAGCGCTTCTGGGAAGTGATGGCTCCGATCACCCTCGGCGGGGCAGTGGCCGGCGCGGTGGCCGCCAAGTTCTCCCTGGAGCGGGCCGACCAGCTCGGGTCCCGGACGCGAGGGTGGACGCTCCTCCTCACGGCAGCCTCGGTGGTCGTGATGGGCTTGCTCATGAGCCTCGCCGTGTCCCAGGTCGTGGACCGGCCGATCCGGGTGTTCCTGGAGGCCATCAGCGCGCTCCGCGGCGGGGCCCCCCAGGCCCGCATCCGCCTGCAATCAACGGACGAGTTCGGAACGCTCGCGCGGCAGTTCAACGAGATGCTGGCCCGGATCGGCCAGTTCAACGACGAGCTGCAGACCCGGGTGAAGGAGGCCACCGCCGAGCTGGACCAGCGGTACCAGGAGGTCCAGCGGCTCAACCGCCTCCTGTTCGACATGCAGCGCCGGCTCGGCCACGCCGAGCGGCTCGCCGTGTCCGGCCGGATCATGGCAGAGGTGGCTCACGAGGTGGGCACGCCGCTGCATTCGGTCACCGGGCACCTGGAGCTGTTGCGACAGGAGCTGTCGCCCCCGCTGGTCACCCCGGAGGTGCAGCGAAGGCTCGCGGTCGTCGAGACCCAGCTCGCCCGCGTGGCGGCGATCATCACCCAGCTCCTGGACATGACGCGAGGCCCCCGGGGCGAGCCGGCCCGTGTGGACCTCGGCCAGCTCGTGAGGGAGACGGCCGAGCTGGTGAGCCCGAGCATGGCCGCCGCAGGCGTCACCCTTCGCGTGACCACCGACCCCGGGTTGCCCGCGGTTTGCGGCTACGGCACACAGCTCGAGCAGGTGATCCTCAACCTCCTCACCAACGCCATGGACGTGACACCCCCCGGGGGGCGCGTGGAAATCGGGACGTTCACGGGAGACCACAAGCAGGTCGTGCTGGAGGTCCGCGACACCGGAAGGGGCATCCCGGCCGCCGTCCAGGCTCGGATCTTCGAGCCCTTCTTCTCCACCAAGGAAGCGGGGCGGGGCACCGGCCTCGGGCTCTTCATCTCGGCGCAGATCGTCCGCGAGCACGGCGGCACCATCGACGTGTCCAGCGGCGCGGCAGGGGGGACGGTGTTCCGGGTCGTCGTCCCCGCCGGGGAGCCCGCCGCGTGACGGCCGCGAGCACGCTGCTCATCGCCGACGACGATCCGGTGGCCCTGGCGCTCCTCGCCGAGGTCCTGAGCCGCGAGGGCTACCGGGTTCGCGCAGCCGCCAGCGGAGAGGAATGCCTGCGCGTGGCCGAGGCGGAGCCGGTGGACCTGGCCATCGTGGACCTCCGCATGCCTGGGCTGGACGGTCTGCAGGTGATGCGGGGGCTCGCGACCATCCAGCCGGGAGTGCCGGTGCTCGTGCTCACCGCCTTCGTGACCATCGACACCGCCATCCAGGCCATCCGCGCTGGCGCCTACGACTACCTGTCCAAGCCCTTCCGGATGGAGGAGATGAAGGTCGTCGTCCGCCGCGCTCTCGAGGCCCGCCGGCTCGCCAGCGAGAACCGGCAGTACCGCCGGGAACTGGAGGATCGCTATGGCGTGCAGAACCTCCAGGGGCAGTCCCCTCAGATGGTGGAGGTCTACAAGCTCGTGGCCCGCGTGTCCGCCCTCGAGACCACGGTGCTCATCCAGGGCGAGACAGGGACCGGCAAGGAGCTGGTCGCCCGGGCCATCCACTACGCGAGCCCCAGGGCCGGGCGCCCCTTCGTCGTGGTGGACTGCACGGCGCTCCCGGAGGGCCTCTTCGAGTCGGAGCTGTTCGGCCACGAGCGAGGGGCGTTCACGGGGGCCCTCTCGACGCGGCGCGGCCTCCTCGAGACATCCGATGGCGGCACCTGCCTCCTCGACGAGATCGGGGACCTCGCCCCCACCCTGCAGGCGAAGCTCCTGCGGCTGCTCCAGGAGCGCGCCATCCGGCGGGTGGGCGGAAATGAGGTCTTGCCGGTGAACGTGCGGATCATTGCCGCGACCAACCGGGATCTCGGCAAGCGCGTCGCCGAGGGAGCCTTCCGCGAGGATCTCTACTACCGTCTGAACGTGGTGACCATCGTCCTCCCTCCGCTGCGTGAGCGGTCCCAGGATATCCCCCTCCTCGCCCAGCACTTCCTCGAGAAGTACGCACGCGCCGCCGGCAAGCCCACGAGGGGGTTCGCACCGGAGACCCTGGCCGTGCTGTCCGGATACCACTGGCCCGGCAACGTGCGCGAGCTGGAACATGCCGTCGAGCGAGCCGTGGCGCTGTCGTCGTCGGAAGTGCTCGTGCCCGGCGATCTGCCGGAGCTGCTGCGCCGGGGGCCGGACGGCGACTTGCGCCTGCCCACGAGCAGAATGACGCTCGAGGAGGTGAAGCAGTGGTACGTTGCGAAGGTGCTGGAGGAGGCCGGCGGGAACAAGGTGCGCGCTGCCGAGCTCCTCGGCATCGACCGCGGCACGCTCTACAGGATCCTCAGGCGGCACGCCAGCGAGGGGGACACCGAGGGATGAAGCGGGCAGCCCGCTGGCTCGCGCTCGCTCTGCTGATCTCCGGCTGTGCGTCCACGCCGGCAGGCCTGGAGCGCGGAGAGGTCATCCGGCGCATCCTCCCCTCCACGGTGCAGCTGCGCCTGGAGCGCCAGGGCGGCGTGCGCCGGGCCGCCTCCGGCGTCGTGCTGGCATCCGACCCCGCGGCGGGCCGGTCCTGGATCATCACTACCCGTCACTTCCTGGATCCGCCCGGGCCCCAGGACGTGTACGTCAGCAGCCCCGGACGGAAGGGGCGCACGAAGGCCGTGGTGGCCGCCGTGAGCCCGGACCTCGATCTGGCGGTGATTCAGGTGAGCGGACTGAGCCTCCCGCCCGTGAGGCTCAAGGAGACCGCGAGCCTCGGGGACGAGGTATGGGTCGTCGCCTTCCCCTGGGGACGCCGGCTCACCGTGGTCTCCGGCGTGGTCAGCCAGCTCGTGGCGGGCGAGGAGGAGCTGCCCGTGCAGGGGACGGTGCGGATGGTCGACGCCTCCGTGAGCTACGGGGCGAGCGGGGGTGGGGTCTTCGACGTCGAGAACGGCGCGCTGATCGGCATCGTGGAGGGCTACCGCACGGCCAACGTTTCCTTCCCCGAGGCTCCCTCGCGGGTCGTGCCGGTGCCGGTGCCGGGCGAGACGACCGTCATCGCGACCCGGGCCATCGTGCGGTTCCTGATCGCTTCGGGGCTCGAGGCCATCGTGCCCAGATGAATCCCGGCGGGCGGACCGCGCATGGCCCGCCCGCCGGGCCCAGCCTCCTGCGGGGCTACTCGGAGATCTGGATTCCCGTCACGACCTTCTGTCCGTCGCGCTCCTCGTAGGACGCCCTCACCGAGACACCTTCCTTCAGCCCCTCGGTGGGGAGCCCCTCGGCCAGCCGGAGCTGGGTGCCGTCCTCGAGGACGAACATGCGCTCGGCGACGTCGACCTTCTGGATCTTTCCGGAGATCTCCTCGGCCGCGGCCATGCCGACACCGAGGCCCAGCAGCACAGCCAGTGCCAACCCCATCACCTTCTTCATGTGAACTTCCTCCTTGCTTCGCGGTGTGTGTGTGGACTGCCATCGACGTCACGGTCAACCGCTATCCGGAGCAATCGGGGTGCCAGCCGCACAGCGCGCGTGGCCGCCAGGGAATTCAGGCGCTTCGCGCCTCTGGGGTTCCACGGATCGAGGGGCAGAGTGTGGTAGACCGGATCAGCGTGTGGCGCATCGCCACATCGCGGGCCCGGCAGGCCGGCCTGGAGTCGACGACGGCTACTGCGAGCGGCCGCGGGCCGAGATCTCCCACACCGCCTCGACCCTGTCCCCCCGCATGGCGTGAATGCGGTCGTAGAGGTTGATCGTCGGATCGCAGTGAGGTGGGAAGAACTCGAGGAGATCGCCGAGCCGCGGCGCCCGGTCCTGGTCCGCGATGGTGAGCCGCCCGTGCTCGTCGCCTGCCCAGGAGTACGCGAGCCCCGGGCACTCGACGGCCTCGGGGGGAAAGGGCTTGTCGGTGGAGAAGGCCTTGAAACCCGCGTCCACGATGGCCAGCTCCGCGCTCGGCCGGCTCACCACCGTGGCGAGCACGGTGAGCGCCATCTCGAAGCTGTCGTAGACCTTCCCGCCGCGGCTGCCGATCCGCCGGTAGTCCAGATCCATCACGCAGTATGAGCCCGCTTGCAGCTCCGTCAGCCCTGGCAGCTCCACGTCGATGTCGAAGCTGCCGCTGGAGCCCCCGCTGACGATCTCCACGGGCAGGCCCTGCTTCTCGAAGAGGGCGCGCGTCCGCATCAACCTGCGCATCCACTTGAGCGAGGCGCGCCGCCGCGACTCCCAGCCCACCACGTGGGCGCAGTGCCCGGCATAGCCCTGCAGCCCCCGCAGATTGAGCGCCCGCTCGGTGGTGACGAGACGCCCGAGGTCGAGCGCCGGCTCGCCGTCCTCGACGCCCGTCCGCCGCCCGCCCACCTCCACGTCCACCAGCACGTTGAGCACGCGCCCCGCGCGCGCCATGGCCTGTCCCAGCTCGCGCACGTTGTCCGGGTGGTCCACGACGACCATGGTCTCGGGCTGGCGCTCGAGCACCCGCAGCAGCCGGCCGACCTTCTCCGCCCCCACCACTTCCGTGGTGATGAGGAGATTGCGGACGCCGGCGGCGGCCATCACCTCGGCCTCGCCCACCTTCGCGACGCACACCCCCACCGCGCCCGCGGCCACCTGCCGCCGGGCGATCTCGGGACACCTGTGCGTCTTGGCGTGGGGGCGGAGCCGCTTGCCGGCGGCCTTCACGTGCGCCGCCATCTTCTGGACGTTGCGCTCGAAGCGGTCGAGGTCGAGAAGGAGCGCAGGCGTCGGGAGGTCGGCTCGAGTCATGGCGCGGCGAGGATAGCACAGGCGCGCACCATCATCCCTACCGCTCGGGAGAAGTCCGGCGTCGGGGTTGCCCGTGCGCAAGATCTCCGATTGACGCCGCCCCGGGCCTGGCCTCATCATGTGGGCTCGTCGCTCATGAGCGTCCGATGGCTGAGGCCGTCACGCCCTCCCGGACACCCTCGAGGCCTTCGTCGCGGAGCATCGGCGCTGTGAGGGGCCGGGGCGCGGCTGCGGCGCAGGGCGCGAGAGGCGTGTCTCGGCGTGGGGACTGCGACGACAGGGGGCAGGGTGAGGGGCGCCGTCAGGCGTATCCGCGTTGCCATCGTGCTTCTCGGGGCTGTCGGGATCGCTGCCGGGGCCTCCAGCGCTGGCCCTTCGCCCGACGCGAGAGAGCAATTCTTCGCGGACCTCCTGCTTGGCGGCGTCGTCAGAGGGGAGATCTACCTCGAGCTCCCGATGGCGGACATGCAGAGGTTTCTCCGCCGTGCGGTGCTGAGCGACAGGCCGAGCTACTGTCATGGCGAGAAGCCCGAACCGCCGCTGAGCCCTTATGGCGGTTGGTCCTGTCGTCAGATCGACCACGCGTACATCAACAGCGCAGTTTCCGTGAAGACGGGCGAGATCGTCCAGGTTCGAACCCCCGACGGCGTGACCTCGGCACGGGTTATCAGACACGAGATCCTCGGCTTCGACGTGCAACCCGGGACATTGATCGTGGCAGTGGCCGAACCGCACCCGCCGGCGGCGGTGGCCGACGTCCGTCTGGTCATCGCCGCGCGGCGGCTCCCCGCATGCCGGGCGCCCTGCGTCCTCAGGAAGCCCGGACCCCACCAGACGATCGCTTCGCGAGTCCGGACGCTGTTCCCGCGCGGGCCCGATTTGTGGGTGGGGGCCGGGAGGCCGGGCTCCGTGGCGCGGCCCCAGCAGAAACTGGCCAAACTGATCATCGCGGGCGGCCACTTCACGGCCCGCGAGCGCCGCCAGTACGTCGCCTACGCCCGCTATGGGGCAGAGGCCGAGCCGCAGATCGACGACGACTGGCGGACGGTCATCCTCGACTCCGACCTCTCGGTGGTGGCCGTACTCGGGGGAACGTACTACAGACATATCGTGCCGCTCGGGGTCGCTGACGTCAACGGCGATGGCCTCGACGAGGTCTGGGCCGCTCTCGACGGCCACGAGGGAGACCACGCCGGCATCTTCTACTGGCGCGGTGGCCGGGGCCAGCCCACCTTCGGCAAGGTCGCGACAAAATACCACGGGCTGTAGGCATGGGCCGTGTTCCGCGTGCCGGGCTCCACCTGCTGCCGCGCGAGGCTGGCGCGGACCCAGGGCCGCCGCAGCGGAGATACTTGCCCTCTCGAGGCCCCAGCAGGGAATTGTCGGCTATGCGCGAACCGCCCGCTCACCGGGTCACGATTCGAGCGACGGGTGGAATCGCTGGAGGCCCATGAGAGCCGTCATCGCCCTCGCGCTCCTGGGTGCCCTCGCCGGCCTCCCGGCGGCCGGCGCCGCAGCGAGCTGCACCGACACGTCTGACGACCTGCCCCGGCCGTTCGAGCGGAATCTCGAGGGCTGGATGAAGGACAAGGGAATCGACTCCATCGAGGCGAGCTGCCGGATCGGCAACACCACCTTCTTGCTCCTTTTCCCCTCCGCCGGCCGCATGGCCCAGGGGCTCTACCTGTACGACGCGGCCGGCGGCGACCCGACGCGCCTGGTTGGCGGCAGCCCGGACGTGGTGGGCTTGGTGACGGACAAGGCGGGCACTCCGCATCTCACCGTCCGCTCCGTGGGCGTGACTCGTGGCGTCATGTGGGAGGGCTACCTGCTCGTCGATCTCAGGACGCGGGCGACGAAGGATCTCTTCTCGGGGGAGCAGGACGGGGAGAGCGGCGGCTGCTCGAGGCACGAGATCCTCCAGATCTCCCAGGCGACCCTGGGCGCGGCCGTCGAGATGCGCGACGTCAACGGGGACGGGGTGACCGACATCGTGATCCAGGCCGAGGAGGAGGAGTGCAAGACGGAGCGAATCGTGGCCGTCACGCAGACGTTCACGGCCATGTCCCCCGGATTCGCCCCGGGCCTGCCCCAGATCCGGGAGGTATCACCCCGCGGCGCGCGGAGCCGGCCCCGGGCGGCCCCCCGCCGGTGGCGCGGGTCCTGGGGCGCCACGAGCCAGCCGTGCGGAGGACGACCTTCTCGCCCGACGGACGAGTCCTCCTGTCCGTGGGCGGCGGAGGCACTGTGAAATGGTGGGACCTCTTGGCCGGCAGGGAGGCTGGCGTGATTCGGGAACCCAGCGTCGGGCGCGCCCAGATATCGCCCGATGGGCGGTTCCTCGCCCTGGGCGGGGCGGCGGGGTACATAAGGCAGATGTTGAGCCTGAGCGAGATGGCTGGAGGCCGGGAGATCTGGCGTGCGACGTACGAGGTCAACACACCGCAAGGAAACGTCTACTCGCTCGCCTTCTCGCCGGACGGACGGCGCCTGCTGGTGGCGGGGGCTGATGGCACCCTGCGTCTGTGGGATACCGCCACCGGCCGGCGGCTGCGAGGGTTCACCGGGTATCCCGAATACTACAAGGAGGTTGCCTTTGCGGCGGATGGCCGGTCGTTCCTAGCCCAACTTCCACGGTCTCGAGACCGGAGTGCTGATATGTCAGCAGGTTAGGCCCCTTGTGAGTGACTATGGCGACAGGGTGGGGGCCCACGTCCTCACCGGCTTCATGACCTCGTGCGGGATCGCGAGCGTGCGGTA
>JACPIQ010000058.1 GCA_016188005.1 Candidatus Rokuibacteriota bacterium
GTCCGCTCCACGCCCGACATGATCTCGGCGATCAGCTTCTGCCGGGGCGTGGCCCTGGGCCGGTCGCGCAGGCCCCGCAGGTGAGGCAGCAGATCGCCATTGAGGAAGGCGAACATGGCGCCGAGCGCGGCCTCCTGCAGCGCCTGCCGCTTCTTGCCGCCCGGCGCGGCCCAGTCCTGCCAGCGGTAGGGACGCCTGAGCGACGGCGTGAACTCCGCGCCCACCGCCTCGGCCTGCTCCGCCTCGCGCGTCTCGCGCTCGTCCAGGATGCGGAGGAACAGGATCCACGTGAGCTCGGGCACGTACTGGAGCGCGCCGGCGCAGTTCGACCGGCGCATGATGTCGCAGATGGCCTTGACCGCGCCGTTGACCGACTGCTGGGTGGCCAGCCGCTTGCCGTTACCGCTCTTGGCGCGGGGCCGTCTCGCCATCAGCGGATCTCCCGGCGCGTGAGGTTGGCCGGCTCTTCCAGGATGTCCAGCAGCGCCTTCGCGCAGTAGACGCGGTCGCGCCTCGCCGGCCCCACCCGCCCGAGGACCCGGGCGGCCTCCAGCCTGTCGATCGCTCGCTGCGCCGTCGTGAAGGCCACCCGGAGTCGCTCGGCCGCGCGCTTCACGGTGCAATAGGGGTTCTCCGCGATGAGATCGATAAGCCGCAAGGGAACCTGGGACGACGCCCCGGCGACCTTCAGGCGCCAGGTCGCCAGGAGGGAGTTGGTGCGTTCGGCTCGACTCAGCGCGTCCTCGGACTGGCGCGCGACCCCTTCGAGGAAGTAGAGCAGCCATTCCTCCCACTCCGCGCGCTCCTGCACGCCGCGGAGGCAGTCGTAGTAATCGCGCCGCGTCGCCTCAAAGAAGGCGCTGAGGTAGAGCAGCGGGCTCGGCAGCACCCGGCGGTCCATCAGGAACAGGGTGATGAACAGTCGGCCGACGCGACCGTTGCCGTCGCGGAACGGGTGGATCGCCTCGAACTGGTAGTGAGCCAGCGCCACCTGGACGAGAGGCGGGAGCGTCCGGTCCAGGAGGAAGCGCTCCCAGGCCTCGAGGCATGGCCTGATCTCCTCCGGCGGCGGCACGTAGGTCGCCGTGGCCAGCGTCGATCCCGGACGGCCGATCCAGTTCTGCGTGTCGCGGAGATTCCCAGGCGAGGCGTGACCTCCCCGGACGCCGGTCATCAGCTTCGCATGCAGCTCCAGCAGCAGCGGGACCCCGAGGGGCACCTTGCCGAGCCGGCCCAGTCCATGCTCCAGCGCCACGACGTAGTTGCCGACTTCCCGGAGATCGGCCGGGCTCCGCTCGACGGCGATGCCCGCCTCTGCGGCCAGCAGCTCGCCCAGCGTGGCCTGCGTCCCCTCGATACGGCTGGACAGCACCGCCTCGCGGCGGACGAAGGGCCGGATCAAGAGGTGAGGGTCCGGCAGCCGCCCCCCCTCTCCGGCGAGCCGGCCGATCAACCTGTCGGCATCCGACAGCGCCCCCACCAGGGCGGGAGTCCACGTCAGCAAAGGCGGTAACGGGTCCGGCACGCAGGCCGAGTTCCCGTCAGGCAGGCGCACCTTGCGGCTCGGGGGAGGGGCGGAGGAGGGCACCGGGCTCCTTGTCAGCGGCGGCGAAAACAACCTTGCCGCCTGTTTTCGCCATTCAGCCGAACCGATAATAGCACCGCGACCTTTGGAGGCCGGCCTTCAAAACGCCCCGCCGAACGCCCTCCGCAGCAGCGCCGCCGGCAGGGCCTTGGCAGCTTGCAGTTGAGCTTCGGCGCCGGCCCGCGCCCGCTCCACCGCCGCCATCTGCTCATCCAACTTCCGCAGTATCTCCCGTTGCTGAGGAACTGGAGCCAGGGGTACCTCGACTGTCCTCAGCATGGTCAAGGTCATTCGCGGACGAGTCGCCCCGCGCATCGTGTCGGCCACACGGCTCAGGGCCACGGGAGAGTTGAGATACGCTGCCAGATAAGGCGCGAGGACGGAATCCGCTGGGAATCGAAGGCGAAAGCAGTCGGCTTTCACCAAGGCGGGGCCAAGACCATCGGGAATCACACAAGCCCGCCCCGCAGGCCGCGCGCCATCTCCCAACGCCGCCACAACCACATCTCCAGGACGAACACCGTACCGCCGAAGTCCTGCGAAGTGTTCCAGGGCGATGAACGCCTTGTCCGCATCCAGGAATGCGCCTCGTCCGATGTTCTGCAGCCGGACCACCCGGGCCCCGGCGGACGCATAATGCTCCGTCTTCAGGTTGGACCCGAACGGGCCATCGGAAAAGGCATCTGGATCGGAACTCAGCCTGCTGAGGCGCACACGCAGCCAGTTCTTAGCGTCGTCCCCACCGAAGACGGCGTGAAGGAAGCCGACAGGCAGGGCCTTGGCAGCGTGCAGCTGAGCCTCGGCGGCGGCGCGCGCCCGCTCCACCGCTGGAATGCAGCGCGCGAACTCGCACTGCACTTCGTACGGTGGCACATCGATCTCGGCCGCGGCCAATCGCCGAAACAGCATGCGCTCGCGAACCGCTCCTCGCGCCAATGTCTTGATGAACGACGCCCCGGCATCAGATCGGAGCCAGTAGTAGAACCACCGGGGATGAAGGAGCCCGGGGTGCGTCTTGAACACGACATAGTCCGGGCTCGTGATGCCGGGCACCCCTCCTTCATCAAGGAAGGCGATGGACCCGAGAAGGATGCGCATGGGGTTGTAGAAGATGGTGCCGGGTTCAACCAGCTTGTACCGCTCGGGCTGCTTCCCGACCCCTTCCTTCGCATCCGCGAGTCCGGCGCGAGTAGCGCCAACCACACGGTAGGTGGCCCACGAGGGACCGGCGCCCCGGCTCACTTCCTGGAGGCAATCCCCGAGGCGGATCCGGGACAGGGGACAAGGCGCTGCTGCCCGGACGACTCGACCGGTCACGGCTGCCGGAACCGCTTGAGGGCGCGGTTGACGCCGTCGAGGTCGAAGGCCCAGGGATCGAAGGCCCCGCCGACCCACTCCAGCATCTCCGCGTGCTCGGTATGCTTTGGATTCGAGATGGCCGCGAGGAACTCGACGTAGCCGGGGTATCCGCCGCAATCTTCCGGCGGGCAGGCGTGCTGCCCGGCGAGGCAGACCGGATAGCGCTGGCCGGGCTGCGGCGCGACGATCTTCTCGACGAGGAGGTCGTGCTGCCAGTCGTCGCCGAAGTCGTAGACGTACACTAAGCGGGCCTTCTCGCGAGTCGCCACGTCGCACAGCCGGGCGCTGCGCTCGGACACCACCGGCGGGCCTTCCCACTCGTCAGACGGGGTCCCGTAGTGCCGCCCGCGCACGATGTACTCGTGGAGGTGGGAGTCGGTCCAGCCCATGACCCGCTGGATCCCCCGGTGGAGCCGGGCGAGCGTGTAATCCCCCGGAACCTGGAAGCGCCGCCAGATCAGCGGGCGGAGGCCCTTGAGCGTGATCTTCAGCTGGTAGATCGGGCCGGCGATCACGGTCGGAGGGCGATCCTTCACGCGTCTACATACCCACAGACGCTGGTCGGCTCGGGGATGGCGAGCCCATCCTCCCGGAGGCCATCCACGTGGAACCGGATCGCCTCCCGGATGTTCTGCTTGGCCTCTTCCTTCGTGGCGCCGGTGGCGACGCACCCAGGGAGGTCGGGCACGTACGCGGAGAAATTCGCCTCGGCCTTCTCGATGACCACCGCGTAGCGCATCGCATGGTGTCCCTTCACCCCAGGGGCTCGATGAACTCGGCCACGTCCAGCCCTGCGTGAAGCAGGAGACGGCCCGACACCGACGGGAGCTTGGTCATACGGCTACGACCCATGCCTCGAAACGCTCCTCGGGAACTGGGAGATGGTCCTCTTCGAGCACTTCGATATACCCGCTGATTGCCTCCTTGATGTTGGCAATCGCCTCCGCCTTGGTCCGACCCTGGCTCACGCAGCCAGGCAGGCTCGGGCACTCGACCACCCAGTAGCCATCCTCCCCCCGGAAGACAATCACTTGCCTCACTGCATCACCCCCCTCCATCTCGCGCGCGCTCCTCCGCTGGCCGTTCAACAAGATAACATCCGCACCGGGCCTGAGCCCGCCACGTCGAAGCGATGCCTCAGGCGGCGAAGAGGCGCTCCTTGGTCTCGTGCAGGATGTCGGCGGGCTTGCCGAGGGTCTTGAGGGCAGCCAGGCCCCCGGCGCGGACCACGTCGGGCGTCTCGAAGACCTCCGGGCTCTCGAGGCCGTCGGTGCCGGCGCGGGCGAACTGGACGGTCAGGGCCTTGAGGGTAGCCGCCGCCTTCGGTGGCAAGCTGGCGAGCCAGGGGCGGTGCTTGTGGCCGAAGGCCTCGGCGCGGTCGGGCCGCGTCCGCGGTGCGAGGCCGTAGCCCAGCTCGCCGAGCACGTCGTAGAGGTCGTAGTCGGCCATCTCCTCGAGCGCGCGCACGAGGAACGCGGAGCGGCCGGCATCGGGCAACCGGCCCAGCAGCTCCTGGCGCTTGGGCGGATTGATCCAGCGGGCCCGGAAGGTGTCGAGCGTCGGCGCCTCCTCGACGAGCCGCCGCGCCAGCCGCTCCTTGTACTCCTCCACCGTCACCGGCATGGCCTTGCCGTCCACCTGGGTGACGATGTAGCGCCCGGCGTCGGTCACCCGCACGTCGAAGCCCTCGACCAGGAGCGTCCGCTCCGGCGGCCCCGGCGGCTCCACAAGCCCCGTGCTCGCGGCAGGCTTGCGAGCCGGGGTGAAGCGGCTCCTGAACTCCTCGCCGAAGAGACGGGTGGCATCCGTGTAGTCGTAGACGCGGAACATGAGCTTGCCCGACGGCGGATCGATCCGCGTTCCGCGGCCGACCATCTGGTAGAAGGCGATGGGGGAGCGCACGTACTTGAAGAAGACGATGTTCCGGACGCAGGGCACATCCACGCCTGTGGTCAGGAGCTCCACCGTCGGCGGAGCCGGCCCTGGGCGGCGCACCACAGGGTGTAGAGGTTGTTCAGCGCGCTGGCGACGTCATCGGCGTGGCGGTCGCGGGCGCAGAAGACGATGGTCTTCTGCTCGGGTCCGGCGGTGGCAAGGAGATGCGCGAACAGATCGCGCGCCATCTCGGCGACGCGCTCCGGGAGGAGCAGGCGGTCCTCGAAGCTGGACGCTTCGTACCGGGCGCGAGTCTCCACCAGCGCCAGCGCCTCTCCTGTGGCGGCATCGTAGATGGTCTTGCCCTCGAGGTCCCCCTGCTCGATCCCGGTCTCGCGCTCGTTGCGCGGCTTGTCGTCCAGGAAGATGTCGCGCCGGACGATCTCGCAGGCGGCCAGGTA
>JACPIQ010000059.1 GCA_016188005.1 Candidatus Rokuibacteriota bacterium
GCCCGAGCCAGCGCGGCGGCTGGCGGTGGGCTTTGACTTGCTCCCGACTCCGTAGTAACTACGCTCCTCGGGCGAGAATCGCGCGTGATTTCAGCCCGTTTCCCGAAGCGCCCACCAGCTCCGGGGTAAACTCACGCTAGTTCCCTCGCACCAGCCAGGCGGGCGCCAGGGAGCGGGCAACCACGCCGGGCTGCGGATCGGAATCGGCGCTTGTCGCCGAGGCGCGCTTGGGCGGAAGATCGATGCAAAGGGGAGACACCATGGCCTTGCAGCTCGCACCGAGGCGCGCAGCTTACCTGGATGTCAGCGAGACCCTCGCGGCGGGACCGGGCCCGCTGTCGGAGGAGGAGCACGGCCACCTCGAGACCCTCGATCTGGTCTACCGCTCCCTCTGCGCCCTCCTCTACAACTACGTGCCCACCTCGGGGCATCCGGGTGGCTCCATCTCATCCGGCCGCATCGTCGCCATGCTCCTCTTCGACGCGCTCGACTACGACCTGGCGCAGCCCGACCGGGAGGACGCCGACATCGTCTCCTATGCCGCCGGGCACAAGGCCATGGGGCTGTACGCCATGTGGGCCATCCGGGACGAGATCGCGCGGATCGCCGCCCCCCAGCTCCTCCCCCGGGAGGTGAGGCTCCGCCTCCGCCTCGAGGACCTGCTGGGCTTCCGCCGCAACCCCATCGTCAGGACGCCGCTCGCCTCCGCGTTCGGCGCCAAGGCCCTCGACGGGCACCCGACCCCGGCCACGCCGTTCATCCGGCTCGCCACCGGCGCCTCCGGCGTTGGCGTCGCCTCCTCGCTGGGACTGGCCTTCGGCGCCATGGACTACTTCGGCGCCGATGCCCCGCGCGTTCACATCGTCGAGGGCGAAGGGGGGCTCACGCCCGGGCGCGCCGCCGAGGCCCTCGCCGCGGCCGGCACCGCCTCGCTCGGCAACGCGATCATGCACCTCGACTGGAACCAGGCCTCCATCGACTCGAACGGCGTGTGCCGCGAGGACGGGCGGCCCGGCGACTACGTGCAGTGGAGCCCGTCGGAGCTGTTCCAGCTCCACGACTGGAACGTGATCTCCGTCCCCGACGGGAAGGACCTCCGCCAGGTGGCCGCCGCCCAGCGCGCCGCGCTGGCCATGGACAACGGCCAGCCGACGGCCGTCGTGTACCGCACGCTGAAGGGCTGGCGATACGGGATCGAGGGCAAGGCCTCCCACGGCGCCGGGCACAAGATGTGCTCTGACGGCTTCTGCAAGGCGCTGGCGGAGCTCACCGGGAGAGCGGAGCTGATGCTGCCGACCTGCGAGGCTGGCAAGCAGCGCTGCCTGGCGGCCCCCGACAGCTCGGCGGTGATCGAGGAGTGCTTCTGGGAGTCGCTCCAGATCGTGCGCAAGCTCCTCGAGCAGAGCGCGCCCGCCGTCAAGGCGCTCGCCGCACGGCTCGTGGCCGCACGCCAGCGCCTGGACGGGCGGGCCCGCCGCCCCCGGGCCGGCGCGCCGCGGCTGGAGGCCGTCTTCGAGCTGGCCTCGACGGGGCCGGCCACACCATCGGAACTCGCCCTCCAGCCCGGCGCGATCACGACGCTTCGTGGGGAGCTCGGGCGCGCGCTGGGACTCTACAACCGCGCCTCCGGCGGAGCGCTCCTCGTCGCCGCCGCCGATCTCCTCGGCTCCACGAGCGTGAGTGCCGCGGGGGCGGGGTTCCCGGAGGGCTACTGGAATGCCCGGACGAATCCCGCGGCGCGGATCCTCTCGATCGGCGGCATCTGCGAGGACGGGATGTCGGGGATCCTCTCGGGTCTCTCCACCTTCGGTCACCATATGGGCGTCGGCTCCTCCTATGGCGCGTTCATCGCGCCCCTGAGCCACATCGCCGCCCGCCTGCACGCCATCGGCGCCCAGGCCAGACAGGCGCTGGCGGGCGACCCGTACCGGCCGATGATCGTCGTCTGCGCCCATGCCGGGCTCAAGACGGGGGAGGACGGCCCGACTCACGCCGACCCGCAGCCGCTCCAGCTCCTCCAGGAGAACTTCCCCCGGGGCACGGCGGTCACGCTGACGCCGTGGGATCCCCGCGAGATCTGGCCGCTGCTCGCCGCCGCGCTCGCCCATCGTCCGGCGTTCATCGCGCCCTTCGTGACCCGTCCCAGCGAGCCCGTCCTCGACCGGTCCCGGCTCGGGCTCGCGCCCGCCGAGGAGGCCGTCGCCGGCGTCTACCTCCTGCGCCGGCCACGGGGCCAGGGCCGCGGGACGGTGGTGCTCCAGGAGAGCGCGGTGACCTATGCCTTCGTGCAGCAGGCGCTGCCGCTGCTGGAACGGGACGGGCTCGATCCCTGGATCTACTATGTCGCCAGCGCCGAGCTGTTCGGACTGCTCCCCGTGGAGAGGCAGCGCCGAATCTTCCCGGAGGAGCGCGCCCGCGAGGCGATGGGCATCACCGGCTTCACCTTGCCGACGATGTTCCGCTGGGTCTGCTCGGATCTCGGCCGTTCCATGACACTCCACCCGTTCCAGCGCGGCCACTACCTCGGCAGCGGCCAGGGCGACATGGTCCTGGCCGAGGCCGGCCTGGATGGCGAGAGCCAGTACCTGGCCATCAAGCGCTACCTCGAAGCCTTGCCCCGCTGAGGCCGCGAGCCCACAAGGACCGTAGCAGTTCCCTCCACCCAGCAGACTTGTCCTGTCAGGGTCAGGGGAGGCCGGAGTCAGCAACGTCCTGATTTTCCATTACTCCATGCGTGGCTCGATGTTTGCATTGTAGGTTCCAGAGAACGAGCCTAAAGGGGGGGCCAGATTCTGAGCTGGATAGGCAGGGGATGGAGCCGGGTCGAGCGGCCAGCCGCCGTGGCCGCCGCGCCAGGCGCGAGGGCCGTCCGGCGGGGTCCCTTCGGCCGGATCCGCGAGAACCTCGCAGACAGCCGGGACCCGATCTTCGTGGGCCTGGGCGCGAGCGGCGAATTGCTGGCGGCTCGGGTCCGCATCCTTCTCCTGTGTGTCCTGCTCGCCATCCAGCTCGTTCCCGGCACCGCCGCCGACATCAGGCTGGTCACGCTCCCGCTCAACGTCGTGGCGCTGATCGTCGCATTCCTCTTCTACCGCGTGGCCTCGCGACGGCCCCGGCCATGGCTCGAAGGCTCCGCCAGCAGCGCTGCGGACGTCACCCTCGTGAGCTGCGGTCTGGCCGCCTTCCTCCTCCTGGATCAGCCCCACACCGCGGTCAACAGCGGGACGCTCTTCGAGCTCTACTTCCTCGCCATCGGCTGCGCCAGCCTCCGGTACAACCCGCAGGCCTGCGCCCTTACCGGCCTCTTGGCTGTCGCTCAGTACGGGGCGATCGTGGTCTACGCCGCCGCCCGCTGGAACCTGAACGATGCCCGCTATGCGCCATTCAAGCTGGGCATGTTCGACTGGAGCACTCAGGGCATGCGCCTGATCCTCATGGCCGGCGCGGCCCTGGTGAGCGCCCTCATCGTGCTGCGAGCCAAGAACCTGCACCACCTCTCCACCACGGATCTGCTCTCGGGCGCCGCGAGCCGCCGGGCCTTCGACGAGCGGCTCGAGGCCGAGGCCAGCCGCGCGCGCCGCAACGGCCGCCCGTTCACGCTGGCCCTCATCGACGTGGACAACTTCAAGCAGGTCAACGACACCCGCGGTCACGCGACCGGCGATGCCGTCCTGCGCGCTGTCGCGGCGATCTTCGTGCGGTCGCTGCGGCCCAGCGACATGGTGGCTCGCTTCGGCGGGGACGAGTTCGCGCTGCTCCTGCCCGAGACCTCCGCCGAGCTGGTGATGGACAGGCTGGAGCGGCTCCGGGCCGAGGTCGCAGCCTCGAGGATCCGGCCGTCAGGCGACCGCTCGGGGAAGCCCGTGCAGGTGACACTCAGCATCGGCGCCGCCAGCTGGCCGGACGACGGTCCGCTGGTGCCGCTCGTGCTGGCCGCCGCCGACGCCCGGCTCTACGAGGCCAAGCGGCGCGGACGGAACAGGCTCGTGGGGCCGGCGCCGCACGAGGAGCTGCGCGAGCCGAGTCCGCGGGACGCCCCCGATCCATTGCCCCTGTCCCGCTGACCCCGAGAGGATCCAGATGCGACTCCGCCCCCTGACCGGCTGGACGATTGTGGTCATCTTCCTGGGATCGCTCGCCTACACTGCCGCGTTCGCGACGGCGAGCTACCTCGAGACCACTCACCTGGTGGACTGGATCGCCTCCGATGCGGCCACGAAGGGCAAGGCCGCCGCCGACCCGCGGAGTCAGGAGGCTCGCCAGCGGTTCGTCAGCACCGTTCGCTCGGCGTTGCTGGCCGCCTCCGGCCGGCCGGGCACCGTCCTGACTCGGGACGGCGTCGCTGTCGCCGAGACGCCCGAGGGCGTCCGGGTGACGGTGCAGTGGGCCTACCCGGTGTTCTCCTACGGCGGCCGGACCCTCCTCGCCGTGCCCCTGTCCGTGGACCGCTCCATCAGCCTGAGGCCGTAGCCCGCGGCAATCCCCCAGGGGGCAGCCGCAGCCGGGCGCGGTCAGGGCGGCGTCGCGCGGCCCAGGTCCCGGATGGGATGGCGGCGCCCGTCGAGGAGCAGCGCCGGTCCGGTCCCATCGTCGGCCAGGAGCGGGGCGAGCTGCTGTAGCGCGACGCGGCCGAAGCGGGCTCGGAAGGCGCCCTGGCGGACCCGGCAGTAGAGATGGTCCCCCTCGGTCTCGAGAGTGGCCGGTTCGAGGGGCTCCGTGTAGCCGCCCGCGAACCGCAGTTCCACGCACCGCGCCCGCCCGGCCTCCGCGCTCACTCCCAGTCGCTGCACCACGAAGGGCGTGTCGTGAGGCGCGAACCAGTTCTTTTCCCCCTGGCACACGACGAGATATCGCCCGTCGTCGCTGCGCCGCATCGCGCGCAGGAACAACCCCAGCACCGCAGCATCGACGATCTCGGTGCCATCGTGGAACACGCGTCCTTCCCGGTCGACGAGGTAGTGATACTCCCGCATCCCGTCTGGATTGTACCCCGCAGGGATCCCGCTGGCCGGCGGCGCGCGGGCCGGACGGCGCGGCATGGGGTCCGCGGAAGGCCTCGGAGGCTCTCACGCCGGTTGACTTGCCTGGCCCTCCCGGCCTAGCATCCCGCAAGGGGGCGGAGATGGGGTTCGACTATGGCCGTTACTTCGGCGAGATCGCGGTGATCAGGGATCTCACCACCATGCCGGAGGAGGCTCGGTGGCGCCTCGCTCCGCCTCCGCCCCGGCCCGAGCCCCACCGGATCATCCTCTATCTCGGCTGCAACGTTTTCCGCACCTCGCACATGGTGCGCACGGTCACCGCGATCTTCGACCGCCTCGGCCTCGACTACCTCGCCGTCGGCGGCCCTACCTACTGCTGCGGCATCGTCCACCACCAGCAAGGCCATACGGCGGCGGGGGGAGGGCTGGCCAGTCGCACCGCCCGCCTCCTCGAGCGTTACGAGCCGGAAGAAGTCGTGATGTGGTGCCCTTCCTGCATCTATTTCTACGACGAGGTGCAGCAGATTCCGCTCCCGTTCGCCGTCCGCCACGCCAGCGAGTTCCTGGTCTCGCGGCTGCCGGAGCTCGCCCTCACGCAACCCGTGAACAGGTGCGTCGCCCTCCACCATCATGCTGTCAGCGAGCCGCGCCGGCGCGAAGGGATGGCGGGCCTCACGCTGCTCCGGGCCGTGCCCGGGATCCGTCTGGTGGACAACGAGCCGGATCCGCGCCTGGGCCGGGCCTGCACCCCGGCCGTCCGCGAGGAGATGGGCACCGAGGCCTGGAACCAGATGGTGCGCGACGAGATCGATCGGGTCCGCGCGGCCGGGGCCGACACGCTGGCAACCATGTACCACGGCTGCCAGCGCTACATCTGCCCCTTCGAGGCCGAGCACCCAGTGGCGATCGAGCACTACCTCGCGCTGTTCGGCCGGGGCCTCGGGATCGACTTCGAGGACAGGTTCAAGAAGTACCGCCTCTGGCGGGACCCGGAGCGCGTCCTCGCCGAGACCACGGCCTGCCAGCGCGCGAACAACGTGGATCCCGCCCGGGCCCGGCAGGTGGTCGGCGAGGTCTTCGGCCGCCGCTGATCCCCTCGCGAGCCGCGGGGCCCGCCTAGCTAGGAGAGCCCCTGCGAGTGGCACTGCCGGCAGAGATGCGTGTAGTGCCCGCCTCCCGTGTCGCCCTCCTCGGTGAGCTGGCCCTGCCCGGACATGTAGAGGAGCCCGAATGGGTTCCGGTTCCCATGGCCCTTGTGGCAGGACATGCAGGACACCGCATTGTCACGATGGGGCCAGGAGCCCGAGGGACTCAGCGTCGGCACCCGGTTGGAAAGAGAGGCGTAGCGGGTGAAGCTCGAATGGCGGTCTCCCCGTGCGCCCACGCCCACCCCCACCGTGGGGTGGCGCAGCCATCCGCGCCCTAGTTCCCCGCCGAGCGTCCCGCCCATGTTGGCAGATCCCGCCGCTCCGTGGCGGAGCGTGTGGCAGCCCTGACACCAGGCCCCGTACGCGGATTTCGTGGCATCGGGCTGATTGAACGCCACCTGCCGGGCGGCGTAGCGCTCGGCCACCGCGGCCGACGCCTTCAGCCACACGTCCCTCGTCCGGTCGTTCACCGGCCCGGAGCTGTACGTGATCCGCCGGTCGGTCCCGGCCGTGCCCGGCCGCAGCCTGAGGTTGCGGTACTGGCGCAACTCGCCGTGCGCCGCATGGCAATCGGAGCAAGTCAATCCCCCCCTCCCGGGAGCCCAGGTTCCTCCCGGCGCTTGGGCCGCGCTCCCCAGCGTGTGACCGGTGATGTGAGAGAGGCCGCCGCCCAGGGCACCCGCCTGACGCGGCACTCCCGCGGGGGCGGCGCCGACAACCGCCGGGGCCTCCCCGTTGGTGCCGGCGTGACAGGACAGGCAGATGGAATTGATCTCCTGGCGCGAGATCCTGAAGCCGTTCCTGTGGCATTCGGCGCAGGCCAGCGTATCGCCCACATGGTAGTCGCCGGCCGACGCTGAGCCACCCATGAAGCTCAGGGGCCAAGACAATCCCGTGAGGGCCACGAGTGCAGCAATCGCGATGGACCGGCTCCAGCCGACAGCGGCGCCCGTGATTTCCTTCCTCACGGAACACCACGGAGAGCAACCCGGGTGCCATCAGGGGAGCAGGAGGATCAGAGCGCCAGATCAACCACTTGTGTGCCGAGAGCTGCGGCGGGGAGGTCGGCTCTGCCTGCCAGGCTGGCACCGCATGCCATCCTGGCAGGCAGAGCCCTGCGACTGACCGAGCGGCCGGCACAGTCTTCGCCGGCTCCCGCGGAGCCGCACACGCTCCGTGCCAGGCCGCATAATCTGCGTACGGGGCCCTGCCTGCTCGGTCCCCGCCGTGGAGATCTGCTCGGAGAGATCAGCGGCCGGGGCTGGCGCGCTCCCGCGCTGGGCCGGCACGTGCCAGGATCAGTCGCGGTCCTGGGGGGCGGCGCGCTGAAGCGCCCGCCGTCGCTTCTTCCGCGCCTGGGCCTGCTTGCGCTTTCGCTTGACCGACGGCTTCTCGTAGTGCGTGCGGCGCTTCATCTCCTGAAAGAGGCCGTCCTTGAGCATGTGCTTCTTGAGTGTCTTGAGCGCAGCCTCGATCTGGTTGTCGAAGACCTCGACTCTCATTCAGCGCCGCCTGAGGTGCGAGGTGGACCGGTAGGCTCGGACGGGCTCCGAGCGGTCCACGACGTTCATCTCGATGAGCCGCTTGGCGCCTCCTGCCACGGCAGCGGCGATCGTCGGGAAGGTCTCGTGGGACTCCGCGACACTCTCCCCCGCGTAGTTGACGATCCGCCAGCGCCAGAACGGGCTCTCCGGGGTCGAAACGGCCACGACCTGCATCGCGCGCTCCCGGCTAGAAGCGGCGGCCGCCGCTCCGACCGCCGCCCGAGCCTGCGGAATTGGCGATCTCGACCTTCAGGGTCCGCCCGTCCACTTCCTGGCCGTTGAACTTCTTGACCGCCGCCTCGGCCTCCTCGGCCGTTGCCATCTCGACGAAGCCGAAACCGCGCGAGCGCCCGGTGTCGCGGTCCGTCACGACTGCGGCCGATTCGACCCCGCCGGCCTGGGTGAACACCTCGCGCAGCCGGTCGCTGGACGTGGAGAAGGACAAGCCGCCGATGAACAGTTTGTGCGCCATGGGACACCTCCGGGTGAATCTCCCGCTGTCGGCGACACGCCCTGGAACGCGGAAGAGGGCGCCAGAGCCGTGGTCTGGCGAGGAGGGGGGTCCACGATGAGCCGACGACCGGGCCAGACCCATGCAGTATGACACATCGGCGGCCGCGGGGTCGCCTTCAGTTCGGGCGAGGTCAGTGTCGGCCAGGCGCGCCCCGGGCGCTCCGTCACGCCCCCGTGTGCGGCGAGCCCAGGGTCCAGCTCCGGGATCGCGGCTCCGCCGCGCCCTTCACATGGCGATCCGTCGCGTGACCGCGCGGCTGAACGTGCAGTTGGGGACGACGGCCGAGTGCTTGCCCGGCCCACCCGCCACCGTGACGAGGATGTCCGCGGGGGTCGCGACGATGGGCAGGCGCGCCACCTCGTCCTGGATCGCGTTCATCCACGCCGGCCACTCGTGGATCCCGTACATGCCGCCGAGCCGCAGCTCCCGCAGCGACCGGCGGGCCTGGGTGAAGCAGAACTCCTGCACCTCCCGCCGGCCGAACCCGCTCCTGGCCACGGTGTCGGCGTGCTCCGGGCCCAGCAGCAGGAGCACCTGGCTCTGCGACATGTACCAGCCCACGTTGGTGCCGAGCGTCGTCATCACGCTGCAGCAGTTGGTCAGGATCCCGGTCGCCGTGCTCGAGACGTGGTCGTTGACATTGTGCGGGCCCTCGCCCCCGAACACGGTCACGGTGCTGTCCTCGGGCCGGAAACCGAGCGCCACGCGGAGCGGCTCCCACGGCGTGGCCTCCTCGTTCTCGGCGACGGTGTAGGAGTACTTCGAGGGCTGCCCCTGGGTCGCCATGTCACCGTGGCCCGGCCAGGCCCCGCCCACGTTGAGCAGGATCAGCCGGATCGCGCGCCCGATCGTGGCGTTGGCGCGATTGCCGGGACCGAGGCAGCCGGACCCCGCGTGCATCCCGATCCGGCGGGCGCAGTCGCCGCTCACGACGACGAGCGGCGCCACGGGATGCGTGGTCGCCTGCACCCCGTAGAGGTTGAACGCCGGGTCCAGCATGGCCTCGACCGCCGCCAGGATCACGGGGAAGTAGTCGGGCAGGCAGCCGGCCATGACGGCGTTGATCGCGAGCTTCTCCAGCGTGGCCGCCCGCCAGGCGGGCGGCATGTCACCCAGGCTCTCCTGCGGATCGCGGCCCGCTCTGGCGAGCATGGCGTGGACGCGCGCCTCGGTGGGTGGGACCACTGGCAGCCCGTCGGACCACTGCTGCTCGATGAAGTAGGCGTCGACCGCCTCGGGGCTGTCCGGGAGCTCGACGCTCTGGGCGGTGAGCTGCATCTCGGTGGTCATCAGGCGCTCCTCCCCCCGCTCATGCCGGCTGCACGGGCCGGAGCGGCCGGGTGCCGGCGGCGGCCTCCAGGGCGTGAAGCGTCTGGAGCGCGCGCTTGGCCACCGTGTCGAGCGCCACCCCGCCGAGCGGATGGTCGATCACGATGAGCGGCAGCTCCGGGACCCCCTTCGTCGCCCGTTCCGACTCGGCCAGGCCCCGGAAGGCGCTGGTGGTGATCAGCGCGGCCGGAACGCCGGCCCGGATGATCTCGACGGCGTCGTGGAGACTCCACGACGTGCAGGAGCCTCAGTCTCCGGAGCCGGTGATGACGAGGTCGCAGGTGCGCGCCATCTCGGCGAGCACCTCGGGTGGTGCCGGCACGGCGGCATGCGCCTTCTGCCGGTGGATGATGTGCGCCACGCCGTGCCGCTCCGTGAGGGCCTCGCCGAGCATGCGGACCAGGTGGTCGAAGTTGGTCTTGCGGTTGTCGATGAACCCAATGGTCTTGCCTTCGAGGCTCGGCAAGGGCGGGGCCGGGATCGCCCGGATCCGGGACTCGCCGACCGGGCTCAGAACCCGAATCGTGTGTGTCATGACTGTCCTCCTTCAGGGCCGGACCGGCCGGCCGTCAGGTCGAGAGAAACCAGCGGACGAGGCGCCGGTACTGAGCGTAGGGCACCTCGCCGACGACGCGCACCCGCCCGCGCCCGTCGCTCAGCAGGACGGTGGGCACGGCGTCGACCCCCGCCTTGCGCGCCGCCTGGTACTGCTCGACGACAACCGCACGGTACCTCCCGCTGGCGAGCGCCTCGCGGAGAGCCTCCCCATCCAGGCCGAGCGGTGCGATGGCCGTCGCGAGCGCCTCGGGGTCGGCGATGTCCACGCCCCGTTCGAAATGCGCCTCGAGCAGCGCCAGGCGGACCGCCGCCGCCCTCCCGGGCGCCGTCGCCTCTACCCAGCACGCGGCCTCGAGCGCGGGCAAGCTCCACGCCGGGAGCGGCACCGTGTCCGGCCACGCGGTGAAGCGCGCGCCCTCGCCGAGCTCCTGGGCGCGCTGCCAGGCCTCGCGCGTGTGCGCGTCCGGCAAGCGGGCGGGTCTCGGCTCGGGGAGGATCGGGAACGCGCGCCAGAGGAGCCGCACACTGGTCCCGAATTCCTCGGCGAGCCGGCGGAGGCGGACCGCCGCCGTGTAGCAGTACGGTCACAGGAGATCGCTCCACACCGTCACCTCAACCGGGCTGCCCATGCTCTGCTTCCGCTGACGCGGGAACGCGACTCGTGCGCCGCCGTCGCTCGACCGCCGGGGCCGAGGCTTCGAGAGCGGCGCGGAAGTGCCGTGCCACGATGGGCCCGGGCGCGCTCCCCGCCGTCAGGGTCTCGCGGAGCGCCGCCGTCGCCGCCCGCTGGCACAGGCCCGCGAGCTCGCCGCCGACCCAGCCCGGGGTGAGGTCGGCCAGCACCTGCCGGTCCACGTCCGGCGCCAGCGGGAGACCCCGGAGGTGCACGTCGAAGACGTCGAGCGCATCGTCGCGCGAGAGAGGGCCGAGCTCGATGACGTCCTCGAGGCGCCGCGCCCCGAACAGTGCCGGGTCGAGCAGGTCGGGCCGGCTCGTGGCTCCGATCACGACCACCGGGCTGGCGCCGGCCAGACCCTCGAGCTCCGCGAGGAGCTGGGCCACGGCGCGGTCGCCCACCCGCGACTCGCCAGGCGCGCCCCGGGCGGCCGCGAGGGCGTCGAGCTCGTCGAGGAGGACCAGCGAGGGGGCGGCCTGGCGTGCGCGCCGAAAGAGGTCGCGGATCGCGCGCTCGGTGTCGCCGACCCACTTCGAGAGGAGCGCGGCCCCGCTCGTGGCAAAGACGGGGAGCCCGCTCTCGGTGGCGGCGGCCCGCGCGAGGAGCGTCTTCCCGCTCCCGGCCGGGCCGACGAGCAGGATCCCCTGTGGCAGCCGAACCCCGTAGTGGCGGCAGAGCTCCGGGTGGCGGACACGCCACTGCACGGCCTCGCGCAGGCGCGCCTTGGCCTCGCCCAGGCCGCCGACATCCTCCCAGCGCGCCGGGGCGATGCCCACGGCGAGGGGACGCATGGCCGCCGGGCGCGCCACGTCGCAAGCCGCCAGCAGGTCCGCTTGCCGGACCTCGAGCGGCGTGGGGTCGAGGCCAGCCGTCTCGAGCGTCTCGCTGAGCACCCGCAGGGCGGCCTCGCGGCACAGCCCGGCCAGGTCCGCGCCCACGAAGCCGTGCGTTCGCTCGGCGATCCGGGCGAGATCCACGTCGGGAGCCAGTGCCGTCCGGCGGGTGAGGGCGCTGAGGATCTCGAGACGCCCCGCGGCGTCGGGCGGACCGATGGCGATCTCCAGGTCGAAGCGGCCGGGGCGGCGGAGCGCCGGGTCCACGGCGTCGGGGATATTGGTCGCGGCCACGACCACCACCCGGCTCTGCGGCCCGAGGCCGTCCATCAACGTCATGAGCTGGGCCACCACCCGCCGCTCCACCTGCCCTTCGACGTCCTCGCGCTCGGGCGCGATGGCGTCGATCTCGTCGAAGAAGATCAGGGCCGGGGCCTGGGCCCTTGCCTCGGCGAAGACGTCGCGGAGATGGGCCTCGCTCTCGCCGTAGTACTTGTGGACGATCTCGGGCCCATTCACCGGGATGAGGTGGGCGCCGAGCTCGGCGGCGAGCGCGCGGGCCAGGAGGGTCTTGCCGCAGCCGGGCGGGCCCCAGAGGAGCACGCCGCGCGGCGGGTCGAGCCCGAGCCGCTCGAAGAGCTCCGGGTGGCGGAGCGGGATCCCGACGACCTCGCGGAGCCGCCCGATCTCGCGCCCGAGCCCGCCGACATCGGCGATCCCGACCGTGCGGCCGGGTGCGGGCTCCACCTCGAGCGCCGTGGTCGATTGCACGACGACGGGCCCCGGGGGCTCCGTCTCGCGCACCACGAGGACGGTCGCAGGACGCCCGGCGGGCGCCCACTCGATCCAGTCACCGGCGATCACCGGCTCCCCCGCCAGGTCGCGGCACAGCGCCGCGCCACCACCGTTCACGAGGGCCCCGTCGACGCTCACGCGGAGGCGCACGGCGTCGGCGGCGTCCACGGGGGCGACCCGCACGCGGTCCCCCGCGGCGACCGCCGCGTTGCGGCGGACGCAGCGGGAGAGCCGGACTGTCCCCTCGCTTCCGTCCTGGACGGCGGTGCGGAGCAGCCGCGCGGCCGTCGTGCGACGGCCGTGGACCAGGACCACCCGGCCCATCGGTACCCCCAGCCGGGCCAGATCGGCAGGCGCCAGCGCCACCGCGGCGCCGCCCCGAGCCTCGGGCTCGTCCGGGCCAACCACCGTGACCAGCCCCGCCGGCCCGCTCGCGAGCACCACCTTCTCGCTCACTCCCCCGCTCCCTCAGCCGATCCAGTGGGCCGGCAGCCAGAGCGCCAGCGGTGGGAACATGACGAGCACGACCGCCACACCCAGCATGACCAGGAGGAACGGCATGCTCCCCCAGATGACCTCGGACAGCTCAGTCCCGGTGACCCCCTGGATGACGAAGAGGTTGAGGCCGACGGGTGGGCTCAGGAGCCCGGCCTGGAGCAGCACCGTCATGAACACGCCGAACCACACCTGGTCGAAGCCGGAGGCGCGGATCATGGGCAGGACGAAGGGGAGCATGATGATCATGAGCGAGAA